>NZ_JASAUS010000011.1:0-110263 GCF_029953005.1 Bradyrhizobium sp. Mp27
GAGCTGCCGGCCCGGCTCAAACGCTACAACCTCCTCATCGCGCGCCGCCGAGCCCAGGTCGAGACCACCTTCGCTACTCTCAAACGCCGCATGCGGCTGACCTGCATCCGCTACGTCGGTCTGATCAAGGCGACCGGGCAAGTCCTGCTCGCCTCGATCGCCTTCAACATGAGGCGGTGGGCCACGATCGCCGCGTGAGCCGCCCTCCGAGGGCAACCACTACAGATCTTCGCAGGCATTGCCGGGACCAGGGCATTCGCTCCTGACGTCTTCAGCCTCAAGAGCCGATAACGCAACAGGCCCAAAGGGGGAGAGAGAAGAAGCCTACACCGCAGCCGTCGTCACGCCGCCGTCGATCACGATGGTCTGGCCGGTCATGAAGCTGGACGCGTCGGAGGCGAGGTAGGCGACGGCGCCGGCGATTTCGTCGGGTTCGCCGATGCGGCGAAGGGGCGTGGTGGCGGTGCGGCGCTTGAGGTTGGCTTCGTCTTCCCACAGCGCGCGGGCGAAATCGGTCTTGACGAGGCCGGGCGCGATGCAGTTAACGCGGACGCCTTTCGGGCCCCATTCGCCGGCGAGCGAGCGGCATAGCGCGAAGTCGGCGGCCTTGGAGATGCCGTAGGCGCCGATCACGGTCGAGCCGCGCAGCCCCCCGATCGAGGAGATGATGACGACGGAGCCGCTGCCGCGCTCGGCCATTTGCGGGATCGCCAGCGCGGAGAGCCAGATGTTGCTCTTGACGTTGCTGCCCATGATCTTGTCGAAGGCCTCGTCGGTGATGTCGAGCAGCGGGCCGTAATACGGATTCACCGCGGCGTTGCAGACCAGGATGTCGATCTTGCCGTAGTGCTTGATCGTGCCCGAGATCAGCGCCTCGACCTCGGCCTTGCGCGCGATGTTGCAGGGAATGACGGTGGCATCGCCGCCGGCCGCGATGATGCCGTCGGCGACTTCCTTGCAGGCGTCCGCTTTCCGCGATGACACCACGACCTTGGCGCCGAGTTTTGCCAGCAACTCCGCCGAAGAGCGGCCGATGCCGCGGCTGGAGCCGGTGATGATTGCGACCTTGCCGGTGAGATCGAACGGGGTGTTTTTCATTTTAGTGGCTCCCTCTTCTTTGCATCGTCAAACTCGCCGTCATGGCCGGGCTTGTCCCGGCCATCCACGTTCTTCCCTTGCCGCCAAGACGTGGATGCCCGGGACAAGCCCGGGCATGACGATCTCTGTGCGGCTACCGCCTCGCGATACGGTGACTAGATCAACCCGCTCCCATCCGCCACGCGGCGCTGGTGGTAATCGGTATCACCAAAGCTGTTCTCGATCATGGTGAGGCGCTTGAAGTAGTGGCCGATCTTCGCCTCCATGGTCATGCCGATGCCGCCGTGGAGCTGGATCGCCTGCTGTCCCACGAACTTCAGCGACTTGCCGATCTGCACCTTGGCCGCGGCGATGGCGTTGGAACGCTCCTTGGCATCCTCGAAATCGCCGGCCATGGTCGCGAACATCGACATCGATCGCGCCTGCTCGGCGGCGACAAACATGTCGGAGGCGCGGTGCTGGAGCGACTGGAACGAGCCGATCGCGACGCCGAATTGCTTGCGCGTCTTGATGTACTCGACGGTGGTCTTGAGCGACTCGTCCATCAGCCCGACGGCCTCGGCGCAGAGCGCGATGCGGGCTTCGTCGACGACGCGCTCGATCAGCGCGAGCGAGTCGTCGGGATTGCCGAGCACCGCATCGGCGCCGACCTCGACACCGGTGAAGGTGATGTCGGCGGCGTGCAGGCCGTCCTGGGTCGGGTACGACTTCTTCGTCACGCCCTTGGCGTTCGCCGGCACCAGGAACACGCCGATGCCGGTCTTGTCGCGACGGTCGCCCTTGGTGCGGGCGGTGACGATCAGGGTCTCGGCGTTCTCGCCGTTCAGCACGACGAACTTCTCGCCGTCGATCACCCAGCCGTCGCCCTTCTTCTTCGCGGTCGTCGAGACGTCGAAGAGATCGTAGCGCGAGTTTTTCTCTAGCTGGGCAAAGGCGAGCGTCTTGCTGCCGTCGATGATCCCGGGCACGAGCGCGGCCTTCTGCGCATCGGAGCCGGCGTGGCGCAGGAAGCCGCCGCCGATCACGACCGTGGCCAGATACGGCTCGAGCACCAGCGCCTTGCCGAGCGCTTCCATCACGATCATGGTCTCGACACCGCCGCCGCCGAAGCCGCCATCGGCCTCCGCGAAGGGCAAGCCGAGCAGGCCCTGCTCGGCAAGCTTGCCCCAGACGGCCTGGCTCCAGCCGCCCTTCTCCTTCATGTATTTCTTGCGGCTCTCGAAATCATAGGAATCGGTCAGCAGGCCGTCGATGCTGTCCTTGAGAAGCCGCTGCTCCTCGTTCAGATCAAAATCCATTTCTTTGCTTCCTCGTACCCGAAATTATCTGGCTTCGTCATCCCGGGGCGCGCGCAGCGCGAGCCCGGGATCCATACTCCCGATCGTGGCTATGGATTCCGGGCTCGCGCTGCGCGCGCCCCGGAATGACGCCTAGAGCCCCAGCACCGCCTTGGCGATGATGTTGCGCTGGATCTCGTTGGAGCCGCCGTAGATCGAGACCTTGCGGTTGTTGAAGTAGCTCGGCGCGATCTGGGCGGTCCACTCCATGGCTTCGTTCGAGCCGTCGTCGCCGTGCACGTCGTAGGGTGCCGCGAACGGACCGATCACTTCCATCAAGAGCTCAGTGGTGGTCTGCTGGATCTCGGAGCCCTTGATCTTCAGCACCGAGGACGCCGGATTGGGCTTGCCCTTGCCGTGCTTGCCTTCGTCGGCGACGACACGGAGCTGCGTCAGCTCGAGCGCCTTCAGCTCGATCTCGCAGGCAGCAAGCTTCTCGCGGAACGCCGCATCCTGGATGATCGGCTTGCCGCCGGATTCGACCTTGGAGGCCAAGTCGCGGATGCGGCGCAGCCGCTCCTTGGAAACGCCGACCCGCGCGATGCCGGTGCGCTCATTGCCGAGCAGGAATTTGGCGTAATCCCAGCCCTTGTTCTCCTCGCCGATCAGGTTCTCGATGGGCACCTCGACGTCGTCGAAGAACACCTCGTTGACCTCGACGCCGCCGTCGATGGTCTGGATCGGACGCACGGTGACGCCTTTCGACTTCATGCTGAAGACGATGAAGGAGATGCCCATCTGCTTCTTGGCGGAGGGGTCGGTGCGGCAGAGGCAGAAGATCATGTCGGCGTGCTGGGCGAGCGTGGTCCAGGTCTTCTGGCCGTTGATGATCCACTTGTCGCCCTTGCGCTCGGCCTTGGTCTTGAGCGAGGCGAGGTCGGAGCCGGAGCCGGGCTCGGAGAAGCCCTGGCACCACCAGTCGTCGACATTGGCGATGCGCGGCAGATACTGCTTCTTCTGCTCTTCGTTGCCGAAGGTGTAGATCACCGGGCCGACCATGCTGACGCCGAAGGCGAGCGGCTGCGGCGCCGGATAGGACTGCAGCTCCTCGTTGAAGATGTAGTGCTGCACGGAGGTCCACCCGGTGCCGCCATACTGCTTCGGCCAGTGGCTGACGCCCCAGCCCTTCTTGTTGAGGATGCGCCACCACGTCACCATCTCGTCCTTCGAGAGGTGACGGCCCTCGACCAGCTTGCGCCGCGTATCCGGCGGCACGTTGTCGCGGAAGAATGATCGCACTTCCTCGCGAAACGCCTGCTCTTCCTTAGTGAATGCGAGATCCATCGGATCCTCCTGTGAGCTTCTTTGTTTCGTCGCCGTCAGGACGACGGTGAAATTACTGCAACACCTCGAACAGCCCGGCCGCGCCCATGCCGCCGCCGACGCACATGGTGACGACCGCGTACTTGGCCTTGCGGCGGCGGCCTTCGATCAGGGCGTGGCCGGTCAGGCGCGCACCCGACATGCCGTAGGGATGGCCGACCGAGATCGCGCCGCCGTCGACGTTGATCTTCTCGGGGTCGATGCCGAGCTTGTCGCGGCAATAGAGCACCTGCACCGCGAAGGCTTCGTTCAGCTCCCAGAGGCCGATGTCGTCGACGGTGAGGCCGTGGCGCTTGAGCAGGCGCGGCACGGCGAAGACCGGGCCAATGCCCATCTCGTCCGGCTCGCAGCCGGCGGAGACGAAGCCGCGGAAGATGCCGAGCGGCTTGAGGCCGCGCTTCGAGGCTTCCTTGTCGCTCATGATGACGGAGGCGCTGGCGCCGTCGGAGAGCTGGCTGGCATTGCCGGCGGTGATCGAAAAGCCTTCGCCGCGCACGGGCTTCAGGCCGGCAAGGCCTTCAGCGGTGGTCTCGGGGCGCGGGCCCTCGTCCTGCGACAAGGTCACCTCCTTCATCGACACGGCGCCGGTCGCCTTGTCGGTGACCGCCATCTGCGTCGTGATCGGCGCCAGCTCATCCCTAAACTTGCCGCCCTGCTGGGCCGCGGCGGTGCGGCGCTGGCTCTCCAGCGAATATTCATCCTGCTTCTCGCGCGAGATGCCGTAGCGCTTGGCGACGACTTCGGCGGTGTCGATCATGGGCATGTAGACCTCGCCCTTGATCTTGAGCAGCGCGGGATCTTGCGCGTGGAAGCCGTTCATCTTGTCGTTCTGCACGAGGCTGATCGACTCGCCGCCGCCGCCGACCGCGATCTCGACGCCGTCGAAGATCACCGAGCGCGCGGCAAGCGCGATGGCCTGGAGGCCCGAGGCGCATTGCCGGTCGATGGTGGTGCCCGCGACGGTCACGGGGAGACCCGCGCGGAGCAGCGCCTTGCGCGCGATGTTGCCGCCGGTCGCGCCCTGCTGCAGCGCCGCGCCCATCACGACGTCCTCGACCTCCTTCGGATCGACCTTGGCGCGGGCGACCGCCTCGCCGATGGCGTGGCCGAGCAAGGTTGCGCCCTCGGTGGCGTTGAGCATGCCGCGATAGGCCTTGCCGATCGGGGTGCGGGCGGTGGAAACGATGACGGCGTCGGTCAAGAGCGACCTCCTGATGCGTGTTGGCTGGATTGTGATGGTTTCTGCTGCTGGCGCAATTCGTGGCGCGACAATTTTCCGACCGGCGTGCGCGGCAGATCGTCGACGAACTCGACCGCTGCCGGCAGCTCGTGCTTGCCGACCTTGCCGGCAAGCTGCGCGCGCAGCTCGTCGAGCGAGAACGGCTTGGCGTCCGGCTTGAGCTTGATGAAAGCCTTGGCGGCCTCGCCGCGATACTGGTCGGGAATGCCGAGCACGATCACCTCGTGCACGCCTGGAATGGTGTAGATCGCCTGCTCGATCATCTGCGGATAGACGTTGAAGCCGCCGGAGATGATCATGTCCTTCTTGCGGTCGACCAGGAAGAAATAACCGTCGGTGTCAACATAGCCGATGTCGCCGGTGAGGAAGCGGCCGTCCGAAAAGGACTCCGCGGACTCCTTCGGCTTGTTCCAGTAGCCCTTGGTGACGTTCGGGCCCTTGATGCGGATTTCGCCGACTTCGCCCGGCGGCAGAACCTTTGTGGGGTCCTCCAGCGAGACCACGTCCATCTCGATGCCGGGCAGCATCAGGCCGATCGACCCCGGCTTGTCCGGTCCCGTCGGCGGGTGGCCGGTGCCGGGCGAGCAGGTCTCGGTCATGCCCCAGCCGCTCCGCAGCTTCTTGCCGACCTTGCGCTCGAAGAAGTTCGCGATCTCCACCGGCAGCGGCGCGCCGCCGGAGCCGATGACGGCGAGCGAGGAGAAGTCGCGCTTGTCGAGATCAGGGAGTGCCGCGATCGCGATCCACATTGTCGGCACGCCCGGGAAGTACGTCGCGCGCTTGATTTCGATGTCGCGCATCACCGCCTCGACATCGAAGCGCTGGTGGAGCGAGATCAGATTGCCGCGGCTGAGCGAGGACAGCAGCACGACGGTGAGCGCATAGATGTGGAACAGCGGCAGCACGCAGATCACGCGCTCGCCGACGTCGCCGCGCGCCGCACGCGACGGCTTGCCCCAGACATCGTAGATCGACACCGCGGAGGTGAGATTGCCGTGGGTGAGCATCGCGCCCTTGGGCAGGCCGGTGGTGCCGCCGGTATATTGCAGCAGCGCGACGTCGTCCGCCGTCACGGACGGCCACTCCACCGGCGCGGTGGCGCCCTCGACGAAGCTCTTGAAGGTGACGATGCGGGGATCGTCGGGGATCGGCGCCTGCGGCGTGCCGACCTTGCCCCAATCGTTGTCCTCGCAGACGACGAGGCGATCGATCAGGCCCTTCTCCAGGAACTTAAGCGCGGTCGGCAGCAGCGCCGCGAGGTTGGAGGTGACGAGCAGGCGCGAGCCGGAATCCGAGACCTTGTGCGTCAGCGCGATCTCGCCGTCGAGCGGGGAGAGATGCGCGACGCGGGCCCCGGCCTTGAGCGCGCCGAAGAAATTGACGGGGTGATCGGGTGTGTTGCCGAGGAACAGCGCGACAGAGCTGTTCTTGCCGCAGCCGGCGCGCAGGAACGCCGCTGCCGCGCGCTCGGCCATGGCGGTGAGCTCGGTATAGCTGATCGGACGATCGCGGAATTCCAGCGCGGTGCGCGGGCCGAAATCGGCGGCGGCGTTCGACAAGAGGTCAGGCAGCGAGCCTTGGACGATGGTGTCGTCCCAACGCACGCCCTCGGGATAAAACTGTTCGCCGGGATGGGTCATTATTCTTGATTGGTTGAGCGAGCAACTAACAGAGACCGTCATTCCGGGGCGCGACAAAGTCGCGAGCCCTGAATCCATAACCACCAGCTGGGGTTATGGATTCCGGGCCTGCGCCTTGCGGCGCATCCCGGAATGACGAGGGTTGAGATGAAGCGGCCATCACGCCGCTTTCGACGCCGCCGCCAGCGACGCGAACGTCTTGCCTTCGGCCGCGAGCTTCTTCAGCAGCGGCGCAGGCTCGAGGCTCGGATCGTTGGTCTCCTTGGCGTAGAAGGAGAGACGATCGGCGATGTGCTTGAGGCCGACGGTGTCGGCCCAGAACATCGGGCCGCCGCGGTAGATCGGCCAGCCGTAGCCGTAGAGCCAGACCACGTCGATGTCGGAAGGACGCGCCGCGATGCCCTCTTCGAGGATCTTCGCGCCCTCGTTGATCATCGGGTACATCATGCGCTCGAGGATCTCCTCGTCGCTGACGACGCGCTTCTTGCGGCCGAGACGGAGTAGCGTCTCGTCGATCAGCTTTTCGACCTCCGGATCGGGCAGCGCGGAGCGACTTCCCGCTTCATACTTGTAGTAGCCCTTGCCGGTCTTCTGGCCGAAGCGGCCGGCTTCGCAGAGCGCATCCGCGATCTCCGACTTGATGCCGCGGTCCTTGCGCGAGCGCCAGCCGATGTCGAGGCCGGCGAGGTCGCCCATCGCGAACGGCCCCATCGGCATGCCGAATTTGGTGACCACGGCATCGACCTGCTGCGGCAAGGCACCTTCGAACAGCAGCTTTTCCGACTGCTTGCCACGCTGCGCCAGCATGCGGTTGCCGACGAAGCCGTCGCAGACGCCGACCACGGCCGGCACCTTCGCGATCTTGCGCGCGATGGTCACGGCGGTGACCAGCGCATCCGGCGCGGTCTTGTCGGCGCGCACGATCTCGCACAGCTTCATGACGTTGGCGGGCGAGAAGAAGTGCATGCCGAGCACGTCCTGCGGCCGCTTGGTCGACTTCGCGATCTCGTCGATGTTGAGGTAGGAGGTGTTGGAGGCGAGTACGGCACCGGGCTTGACGTATTGGTCGAGCTTGCCGAACACTTCCTTCTTCACCGCCATGGTCTCGAACACGGCCTCGATCACCAGGTCAGCATCGCCGACGTTCTCGATGCCGACGACGCCGTTGATCAGCGCCATGCGCTTGGCGGGCGCGTCGGCCGGGATGCCGCCGCGCGCGGCGGTCGCTTCCCAGTTCTTCTGCATGATGCCCATGCCGCGCTTGAGCTGTTCCTCGCCGGTCTCGATCAGGGTGACGGGCACGCCGGCATTGGCAAAGGACATCGCGATGCCGCCGCCCATGGTGCCGGCACCGAGGATAGCGACGCGGTTCACGGGCCGCGATTTGGTGCCCTCAGGGACGCCGGCGATCTTGCTGGCCTCGCGCTCGGCGAAGAAGGCATAACGCTGTGCCTTGGACTGGTCGCTGGAGACGAGCTTGAGGAAGCCCTCGCGCTCCTTCTTCAGCCCCTCGTCGAACGGCAAGTCGATGGCGTAGCCGACGGCGTCGGCGGCGGCGAACGGCGCCTCCAGGCCGCGCGCCTTCTTGGTCATGGCGGCGACCGCATTGGTGAAGATCGAGCGGTCGGCCTTGGCCGCCGCGAGCTTCGAATCGTCGTCGCGCAGGCGCCGCAGCGGACGCTTCTCGGCGAGCAGCTTGCGCACGAAGGCTTCGCCGCCGGAGGCCGGACCTTCGACGATCTCCTCGATCAGGCCATTCTTGAGCGCTTCGGCAGCACCGATCGGATCACCGCCGACGATCATCTTGACCGCGAGTTCCGGCCCGACCGCGCGCGGCAGGCGCTGGGTGCCGCCGGCACCCGGCAGCAGGCCGAGCTTCACCTCGGGCAGGCCGAGCTTGGCTTCCTTCACGGCCACGCGGAAATGACAGGCCAGCGCGACCTCGAGGCCGCCGCCGAGCGCGGTGCCATGGATCGCGGCGACGACCGGCTTGGGCGAGTTCTCGATCTCGGCGAGGACGTCGTTGAGGCCGGGCGGCTTCGGCGGCTTGCCGAACTCGGTGATGTCGGCACCGGCGATAAAGGTGCGGCCGGCGCAGGTCAGCACGATGCCCTTGATCGCGGGATCGGCGATCGCGGCCTTGATGCATTCGAGAATACCACCGCGCACTGCGGCACTCAGCGCATTGACCGGAGGACTGTTGACCGTGACGATCCCGACTTCGTCATGACGCTCAAGCTTGACCACTTCGCTCACGGCTTCCCTCCTTGGTGGGGATTTACTTTTGTTCGATTTCGCGGTGCGGAATTTAATTCCGCATCTTGACGGCAGGGTTATTTTGAAGCACGGACGTTGTCAACGACTCCGCGCAAGAAGCAGATCAGGGATGAAGCGTACAGGCAAGAAGACTGCGACCGATCGGAATTTCGTCGTCGCGCTTTCCCGCGGACTAGATGTTTTGCGCGCATTCCAACCCAGCGATGGACTTCTCGGCAACCAGGAGATCGCCGCGCGGACGAACCTGCCCAAGCCGACCGTTTCGCGCCTGACCTACACGTTGACGAAGCTCGGTTATCTGACACCGGTTCCCCGTTTCGAGAAGTACCAGCTCGCGCCCGCCGCGATGGCGCTCGGTTATGCGGCGTTGTCCAATCTCGGCGTTCGGCATTTGTCCGAGCCATTTCGCGAGGAACTGATGCGCGCGACCGGCGGCGCCGTCGCGATCGGCGGCCGCGACCGTCACAGCATGATCTATTTCGGGCAAAGTCGCGGCAGCGAGACGGTCGGCGTTCAACTTGACGTCGGCTCCCGCGTGCCGATTGCAACCAGCGCGATGGGCCGCGCCTATTTCTGGGCGCTCGACGAAGAAGGCCGCGCCGAGGTGTCCCGCATCCTGCGCGAACATTACGGCAGCCGCTGGCCGAAGATGCGCGACGGACTGGAACGTTCTGGCGAGACCGTCGCGAAATACGGTTTCGCGATGTCCGTCGGCGACTGGCACGACGACATCGGCGCCGCCGGCGTCGCACTCAAGCTCAACGACGGAACCGGACCTTACGCGTTCAATTGCGGCGCGCCCGCATTCCGCTTCACGGAAGAGCGTTTGATCAACGACATTGGACCGCGTCTGCTGGCGATGGTAAGGAACATTGAAGCGGCACTCGGGGGACTGATGCCGCAATCCAAAAAAGAAGTCAGCAAAAAGCTGAAATCAGGAGGAAAAGTTGCGCGTGTGGCCGAGGGGTTCAGATAGCCTTTGTCATCACCGGGAGCGGTTCGCATCGCCCCTTCGCCCACTGACGTGTGTGGGCGAGACGAGATGACGCAGGCACAGCTCGCGCGGGGGACATCGCCCCTGCTCGCGGTTCGCGACGTCAGCGTCGTGTTCGGCGGCATCATTGCGCTCAACGGCGTGTCCTTTGACATGCACAAGGGCCAGATCCTCGGATTGATCGGCCCCAACGGCGCCGGCAAGACCACGCTCTTCAATTGCCTTTCGCGGCTCTATCAGCCGTCGTCGGGCGACATCCTGATGGAAGGCGTGAGCATCCTGTCGCGGCCTCCGCACCGGATCGCCGAGATCGGCATCGGCCGCACCTTCCAGAACGTGGCGCTGTTTCCGAACCTCTCGGTGATGGACAACGTCCGCGTCGGCGCCCATTCGAAGACCTCCAGCGACATCATCAGCGACTCGCTTCGGCTCGCCTGGGTCCGGCGCAGCGAGACCGACGTCAACAAGAAGGTCCAGGAGATCCTCGCCTATCTCAAGCTCGAGGACGTCGCCCACACCATCGTGTCCGGCCTGCCCTTCGGCACGCAGAAACGCGTCGAGCTGGCGCGTGCGCTCGCGGCCGACCCGAAGATCCTGCTGCTCGACGAGCCCGCCGGCGGCCTCAACCACGAGGAAGTCTACGTGCTCGGCGACCTCATCCGCCGCATCCGCGACGACCGCCACATGACCGTGCTGCTGGTCGAGCACCACATGGGCCTCGTGATGTCGATCGCCGACCACGTCGTCGCGCTGAATTTCGGCAAGAAGCTCGCGGAAGGCACGCCGGCCCAGGTGCAGGCGGACCCCGACGTCATCAAGGCCTATCTCGGGAGCAAGGACCAATGACGACGCTGCTCAACGTCAAGGACCTGCGCGCCTATTACGGCCAGGTCCAGGCGCTCCATGGCCTGTCCTTCTCGCTCAACGAAGGATCGTTGACGACGCTGCTCGGCGCCAATGGCGCCGGCAAGACCACCACCCTGCGCGCGATCTGCAACATGGTGCGTTCCACCGGTGCGATCGAGTTCGAAGGCAAGCCGCTCAGCAACCGCTCCACCGAGAGCATCGTGCGGTTCGGCATCGCCCACGTGCCGCAGGGCCGCGGCACCTTCACGACCATGACGGTCGAGGAGAACCTCCAGCTCGGGGCCATCACCCGCAAGGACAGCGCCGGCATCGTTTCCGACATCGAGCGCATGTACGCGCATTTCCCGGTGCTGAAGCAGCGCCACACCCAGCAGGCCGGCACGCTCTCGGGCGGCGAGCAGCAGATGCTCGCGGTCGCCCGCGCGCTGATGCTGCGGCCGCGCCTGATGCTGCTTGACGAGCCGTCCTTCGGACTGGCGCCGCTGGTGGTGCGCGACCTGTTCGGCATCCTCGGCAAGATCAACCGCGAGGACAAGGTGTCGATCCTGGTGGTCGAGCAGAACGCCCAGCTCGCGCTCGAGCTCGCCGACCAGGCCTATGTGATCGAGACCGGACGCATCGTGATGTCGGGCAATGCCAAGGACATCGCGAACAACGAAGAAATCCGCAAATCCTATCTGGGTTACTGAGGAGCCGGCACGATGGAGCTGTTCACCAACCAAGTGCTGGCCGGCATCGCCACGGGCGCGATCTACGCCTGCATGGCGCTCGCCGTGGTCATGATCTACCAGGCGATCGACCATCTCAACTTCGCGCAGGGCGAGATGGCGATGTTCTCGACCTTCATCTCGTGGCAGCTGATGCAGTGGGGCGTGCCCTACTGGGCCGCCTTCGTCATCACGCTGGCGCTCTCCTTCGTCGCCGGCATCGCGATCGAGCGCATCCTGTTCAAGCCGCTGGCGAAAGCACCGGTGCTGACCAACGTCGCCGGCTTCATCGCGCTGTTTGCGATCATCAACTCCTCGGCCGGCCTGATCTGGGACTTCACCATCAAGCAGTACCCGACCCCGTTCGGCTCCGCGCCGTTCCTGGGCAGCCAGCTGATCTCGACCCACCAGGCCGGCATGATCGGCGTCACGGTGCTGCTGCTGCTCGGCCTCTACTTCTTCTTCCAGTACACGCGCATCGGCCTGGCCATGCGTGCGGCCGCCTCGGTGCCCGAATCGGCCCGTCTCGTCGGCATCAACACGTCCTGGATGATCGCGCTCGGCTGGGGCATGGCGACTGCGATCGGCGCGATCGCCGGCATGCTGATCGCCCCTGTCGTGTTCCTCGAGCCCAACATGATGGGCGGCGTGCTGATCTACGGGTTTGCCGCCGCGGTGCTCGGCGGTCTCACCAGCCCGTTCGGCGCCGTGGTCGGCGGCTTCCTGGTCGGCATCTTCGAGAACCTCGCGGGCACCTACATTCCCGGCGTCGGCAATGAGCTGAAACTCCCGATCGCGCTCGCGCTGATCATCTCCGTCCTGGTCGTCAAACCCGCTGGCCTGTTCGGCCGGCACATCGTCAAGCGAGTTTGATCATGAGCGCTGCAGAAGAAGTCGTTGCAGAAGGCCACGAGGCGGTCGAGGCCGTTCCGAAGCGGGCCATGACGCTGGGCACCGGCACCTCGCTGGTGGTGCTCGCGGCACTGCTGATCGCACCCGTTTTCGTCAAGAACTTCATCATCTTCCAGATGACGATGCTCCTGATCTACGGGCTCGCGGTGCTGGCGCTGAACATCTTGACCGGCGGAAGCGGCCAGTTCTCGCTCGGCCAGAGCGCGTTCTACGCGGTCGGCGCCTATACGACGGCGGTGCTGATGGAGCACTTCAACGTCAATTACGCGCTGACGCTGCCGATCGCCGGCGTCGTCTGTTTCGGCTTCGGCTTCCTGTTCGGGCAGCC
The DNA here is from genome assembly GCF_029953005.1 of Bradyrhizobium sp. Mp27. NCBI lineage: Bacteria > Pseudomonadati > Pseudomonadota > Alphaproteobacteria > Hyphomicrobiales > Nitrobacteraceae > Bradyrhizobium > Bradyrhizobium sp. Mp27. Next base: position 12,724 of record NZ_JASAUS010000011.1, read on the forward strand.
GGCGCTGCGGCTCTCCGGCGTCTACCTCGCGCTCGCGACCTTCGCGCTCGCCACCGCCATGCCGCAGCTCCTCAAGCTGAACTTCCTCGAGCACTGGACCGGCGGCGTGCAGGGCCTCGTCGTCACCAAGCCGGACGCGCCGTTCGGGCTGCCGATGTCGCAGGACATGTGGCTGTACTACTTCACGCTCGTGGTCGTGATTGCGATCTATATCTTCTCGGTGAACCTGCTGCGTTCCCGCTCGGGCCGCGCCTTCATGGCGATCCGCGACAACGAGATCGCGGCCTCCGCGATGGGCGTCGACGTCGCGCTGTACAAGACGCTGGCCTTCGGCGTCTCCGCCGCCATCACCGGCGTCGCCGGCTCGCTCGGCGCCATCGCGGTGCAGTTCGTTGCACCCGACAGCTACACCATCACGCTCGCGATCTCGCTGTTCCTCGGCATGGTCGTCGGCGGCGTCGGCTGGCTGCCCGGCTCGATCGTCGGCGCCGCCTTCATCATCTTCGTGCCGAACATCGCGGAGGGCATCTCCAAGGGGCTCTCCGGCGCGGTGTTCGGCGTGCTCCTGTTCCTCGTCATCTACCTCGTGCCGCATGGCGCAAGGCAAGTCGCGATCCTGGGCCAGCAGCTCGCCGGTCGGCTCAGGAAGAACTGAAACGTCCATCCAGACTGTTGTTTTAACCAAGGAGACCCAATTGCCTTTCGGAAGAATACTGCGAACCACCGCACTCGTAACGGCGGTCGCGACCCTCACCTCCGGCGCAGCACTTGCTCAGAAGAAGTACGACACCGGCGCGTCCGATACCGAGATCAAGATCGGCAACATCATGCCGTACAGCGGTCCGGCGTCGGCCTATGGCATCATCGGCAAGACCGAAGAAGCCTATTTCAAGATGATCAACGACAAGGGCGGCATCAACGGCCGCAAGATCAACTTCGTCACCTATGACGACGCCTATTCGCCGCCGAAGGCCGTCGAGCAGGTCCGCAAACTGGTCGAAAGCGACGAAGTGCTGGCCGTGTACAATCCGCTCGGCACGCCCTCGAACACCGCGATCCAGAAGTACCTGAACGCCAAGAAGATCCCGCAGCTGTTCGTCGCCACCGGCGCCACCAAGTGGAACGACCCGAAGAACTTCCCCTGGACCATCGGCTGGCAGCCGTCCTACCAGAGCGAAGCGCAGATCTACGCGAAATGGCTGATGAAGGAAAAGCCGAACGCCAAGGTCGCGATCCTCTACCAGAACGATGATTTCGGCAAAGACTACCTCAAGGGCACCAAGGACGGTCTCGGCGCCAAGGGCGCGTCCATGATCATCATGGAAGAGAGCTACGAGATCTCCGAGCCGTCGATCGACGGCCACATCGTCACGATCAAGGCCGCCAATCCCGACGTGCTGCTGATCTACGCGACGCCGAAGTTCGCGGCCCAGACCATCAAGAAGACCGCCGAGCTCAGCTGGAAGCCGCTGCAGATCCTCACCAACGTGTCGATCTCGGTTGGCAGCGTGATGAAGCCGGCCGGCTTCGAGGCCTCGCAGGACGTTCTGTCGGCGGCCTATGCCAAGGATTCCACCGACCCGCAGTGGAACAACGACCCCGGCATGAAGAAGTGGAACGAGTTCGTCGACAAGTACATGCCCGGCGCCGACAAGACCGACACCGGCATGGTCTACGGCTACGGCGCGGCGTCGACCCTGGTCAAGACGCTGGAGATGTGCGGTGACGACCTCACCCGCGCCAACCTGATGAAGCAGGCCGCTTCCTTGAAGGATTTTGCACCGGACACGTTGCTGCCCGGCGTCAAGATCAACACCAGCGCCACCGACTTCGCTCCGATCTCGCAGCTCCAGATGCAGCGTTTCAAGGGCGAGAAGTGGGAACTGTTCGGCGAGATCATCAGCGGCGACGTCGCTTCCGAGTGACGCTGACGCAATAGTCCAAGTCTGGTCAGTTCAAGTCTAGTCAAATCTGACAAAGCCCCCGCGGGCGACCGCGGGGGCTTTTTGTTGACGTCAGACGCCAATCTTGTTCAATGCGGCGCCGATCCATTCCGGGTGGAGAAAGATGACTGTCGTTCGATTTCAGGTTGCGGCCGTTTCGGCCGCGCTCGCGTTGTGCACTGCGGTGAGCAGCCCGGCACTGGCGCAAAAGAAATACGACAGCGGCGCTTCCGATACCGAGATCAAGATCGGCAACATCATGCCCTATAGCGGGCCGGCCTCCGCCTATGCCGCGATCGGCAAGGCCGAGGAAGCCTATTTCAACAAGATCAATGCCGAGGGCGGCATCAACGGCCGCAAGATCAAGTTCATCTCCTACGACGACGGCTATTCGCCGCCGAAGACGGTGGAGCAGGCGCGCAAGCTGGTCGAGAGCGACGGCGTGCTGCTGATCTTCGGCTCGCTCGGCACCTCCACCAACGGCGCCATCCGCAAATACATGAACGAGAAGAAGGTGCCGCAGCTGTTCGTGGCGAGCGGCGCCTCCAAGTGGAACGATCCCAAGCAATATCCGTGGACCATGGGCTGGCAGCCGAGCTACGCCAGCGAGGCGCGCATCTACGCCAAATACATCATGAAGGAGAAGCCGGACGCGAAGATCGGCGTGCTCTACCAGAACGACGATTTCGGCAAGGACTATCTGAAAGGGCTGAAGGACGGCTTAGGGGCCAAGGCGTCGATGATCGTGCTCGAAGACAGCTACGACACCTCGGAGCCCGCGATCGATGAGCATGTCGTGAAGCTGAAGGCCTCGGGCGCCGACGTCTTCCTCAGCATCACCACGCCGAAATTCGCCGCGCAGGCGATCAAGAAGGCGGCCGAAATCAACTGGCATCCGGTCCACATCATCTCCAACGTCTCGGCGTCGGTCGGCGGCGTGCTCGAGCCCGCGGGCCTGGAGATCTCGCAAGGTATCCTGTCGGCGAGCTACACCAAGGACGGCTCCGACCCGCAATGGAATGCTGATGACGGCATGAAGAAGTTCTATAGCTTCCTCGCGCAGTACGACCCCAAGGCCAACAAGCTCGATGCCGGCGTGGTGTTCGGCTATGCCGCGGCCCAGACCATGGTGAAGGTGCTGCAGATGTGCGGCGACGAGCTCACCCATGAGAACGTCATGAAGCAGGCCGCTTCCTTGAAGGATTTCGAGCCCGACACGCTGCTGCCCGGCATCAAGATCAACACCTCCGCCGATAATTTCGCCCCGATCGAGCAGCTCCAGATGATGCGGTTCAAGGGCAGGAAATGGGAGCTGTTCGGCGACATCATCTCGAGCGAACTCGGCCATTGAAGCCGCGCAACTCAAAATCGCCTCCGATCGGTTAATCAACTCAAGACAGCGGCGACTTCTCGCAGTCGCACACGAGCGCGCGCCGGTCATTGACTACTAAAGGAGCAGCCCCTGCGACACAGCCGCGGGGGCTTTCTGTTGAAGGCTCCCGGTAAATCGTATTGAATTGCGGCCGCGCCGCCAAAAATCATCAAGCCAAGAAAAGGGACGCACACACACCAAGAAAATAGGGAGATAGGAATGCCCGCTGTCACCGGCAAACTTGCGGCCGCGTCACTGGCGCTTGCGCTCATTGCGGCCTCGGCCTCCACTGCATCGGCCCAGAAGAAATACGATACCGGCGCGACCGACACCGAAATCAAGATCGGCAACATCATGCCCTACAGCGGACCGGCCTCCGCCTACGGCATCATCGGGCGGACCGAAGCCGCCTATTTCAAGAAGATCAACGACGAGGGCGGCATCAACGGCCGCAAGATCAATTACATCTCCTATGACGACGCCTACTCGCCGCCGAAGACGGTGGAGCAGGCTCGCAAGCTGGTCGAGAGCGACGAGGTGCTGTTCATCTTCAACTCGCTCGGCACGCCGCCGAACTCGGCGATCCACAAATACATGAACTCGAAGAAGGTGCCGCAGCTGTTCGTCGCGACCGGCGCCACCAAGTGGAACGATCCGCAGAACTTTCCATGGACGATGGGCTGGCAGCCCAATTACCAGAGCGAGACGCAGATCTATGCGAAGTGGCTGCTCAAGAACAAGCCGGACGCCAAGATCGCGGTGCTTTACCAGAACGACGATTACGGCAAGGACTATCTCAAGGGCCTCAAGGACGGCCTGGGCTCGAAAGCTGCATCGATGATCGTCATCGAAGAGAGCTACGAGACCTCCGAGCCGACCATCGACAACCACATCGTCAAGCTGAAGTCGACCGGCGCCGACGTCTTCATGAACATCACGACGCCGAAATTCGCCGCGCAAGCGATCAAGAAGAATGCCGAGATCGGCTGGAAGCCGCTGCACTTCCTCAACAACGTCTCGGCCTCGGTCGGCAGCGTGATGAAGCCGGCCGGCTTCGAGAACGGTCAGGACATCATCTCGGCCGACTATCTCAAGGACGTGTCGGATCCCGCGTGGAACAACGATCCCGGCATGAAGGAATTTCTGGCGTTCATGACCAAATACTTCCCCGAGGGCGACAAGCTCGATAAGGGCACGATCGTCGGCTATGCCGTGGCGCAGACACTGGTCCAGGTCTTGAAGCAGTGCGGTGACAATCTCACGCGCGAGAACGTCATGAAGCAGGCGGCGAACGTGAAGGACTTCCGCACCGAGGCGCTGCTGCCGGGCGTGAAGATCAACACCTCGCCGACCGATTTCGCGCCGATCAGCCAGCTTCAACTCGAGAAGTTCAAGGGCGAGAAGTGGGAGCTGTTCGGAGACGTGATCAGCGCCGACGTCGGCGGCTAACCCCAAACGACAGAGAGCCCCCTGCGCGGCCATCGCAGGGGGCTTTTGCTTGCGCGCGGATTATGATTACGCGATTGCACAATCGAATGATGGTAAAGCCCGCTTACGCTTTGGCGCCTGATGCGGTAGGCAGGGAGCCGGCGATTTTGTCGCCATCATTTCAGTTCGCTGAAGGCCTTCGCCATGACCGACCGACGTCCCCTCCTCCGCGCGCTCTACGACGCCGCCGTTGCCGCCGCCCATCCCAGCACGATTCTGGCGCCGCATCTGCGGCCCGCGCCGAAAGGGCGCGTGATCTGCCTCGCCGCCGGCAAGGGCGCGGGCGCGATGGCCGCGGCCGCCGAGCGGCATTATCTCGACACGCTCAAGCTCGCGCCGGAGCGCCTCGTCGGCATCGCCACCACGCGCCACGGCTACGGCGTGCCGACCCGCCGCATCCGCGTGGTCGAGGCCGGTCACCCCGTGCCGGATGAGGCCGGCCTGAAGGGCGCCGCCGATACGCTTGCGCTCGCAAGCGAGGCTGGGCATGACGATCTGCTGCTGGTGCTGCTCACCGGCGGCGGCTCGGCAAATTGGATCGCGCCGGTGGACGGCATCAGCTTCGCGCAGAAGCAGGCAGTCAACAAGGCGCTGCTCCGCTCGGGCGCGCCGATCGGCGAGATGAACACGGTCAGGAAACATTTGTCGCGGATCAAGGGCGGCCGGCTGGCGCGCGCCGGCAAGAATGCCGCCGAGATCGTGACGCTCGCGATCTCCGACGTGCCGCACGACGATCCGTCCGCCATCGCCTCCGGCCCCACGGTGCCGGACCCGACCACGCTGGCGGATGCGCGCGCGATCGTCGCGAAGTACAAACTCGCCATCGACGACGCCGTCCGCCGCGCGCTCGACGATCCCGCCAACGAAAGCGCCAAGCCTGATGATGCCGCCTTCGCGCGCGCGCATTTCGAGCTGATCGCGCGGCCCAAGCAGTCGCTCGACGCCGCGGTGAAGCTCGCCAGGGAAGCCGGCTACGAGACCATCGATCTCGGCGCCGATCTCGAAGGCGAGGCCCGCGAGGTCGCCGCCGATCACGCCAGGCTCGCGCTTCAGGCACGCGCGCAGGGCAAGCGCCTTGCGATCCTCTCCGGCGGCGAACTCACCGTCACCGTGCGCGGCCATGGGCGCGGCGGCCCCAACCAGGAATACGCGCTGGCGTTAGCCTCCCTGTTGAAGGACACGCCTGACATTTCCGCTCTCGCCGGCGACACCGACGGCGCCGATGGCGGCGCCGGCCATCCCACCGATCCCGCCGGCGCGCTGATCGATGCTGCGACGTTCGCGAAGATGAAGGCGCTGGCGCTTCAGCCGCAGGCGTACCTGGACAACAACGACGCGACGACGTTCTTCGAGGCGACCGGCGATCTGCTGATGCCGGGACCGACGCTGACGAACGTGAACGATATCAGGGTGATTTTGGTGGATTGAGGCGCCTGCCCAGGTCTCGCCGTCATTCCCCGCGACCCGGCTACGCCAAGGCTTCGCCGGGGTTGAGGTCCAGGGGCGCCGAAGCTTTAGCGTAGGCGGCAGGCGGGGAATCCAGTACGCCGCGGCCTATCGGTTCGATCACAAACGTCTCGGAGTACTGGATCGCCCGGTCAAGCCGGGCGATGACAGCCGGGCCTCAAAACTCGTTCGCGATCTTCGAGAGCATCCCGATCAGGGCTTCGCGGTTGGACTGCCCGAGCAGCTCGTTCAGCCGGGACTCGTGCTTGGTGGCGACGAGCTTTTTCGCCCGGGTCAGCACGGCCTTGCCCTTGTCGGTCAGCACCAGGATGTGCGAGCGGCGGTCGTTGGTGGAGCGGATCCGCGCGCAAAGGTCGCGGCTCTCCAGATTGTCGAGCATCGCCACGAAGTTCGGGCGCAGGATGCCCAGCGTCGAGGCGATCTCGGTCTGGTTACGGCCCGGATTCTTCTCGACCAGCAGCAGCACGGAAAACTGCGCGGGCGTGAGCTGGAGCGAGGCCATGCAGCGCAAAAAGTTCTCGAACACCTTGAGCTGCGCCCGCTTCAGCACGTAGCCGAGCTGCTCGGAGAGCTCGCCAAGCTGGAGGGCTTCGGGCTGGGCCTCGGCCGCGTCCTTGCGGCCCTTGGCCGCGTCGCCGGGCTTTTCAGAAGACTTTTCAGCGGCTTTGGAAACGGTCATCGCCTCGTGCTCGTGATCCCGCTAAATTCGGGGCGGGTCGTCCGCCCACCCTTGAAGTTATATTTGATAATTGTTATGGACCATATCAAATATCGTCAGCGTTTCAATGGCTGTGAGCGGACCGTCCACCGCAATTGCGGAAGCCGGTCCCGATCTTTGAGGGGGAGCGTCCGGTCTTGAATACCACCATCATGCTGTTCCTGGTACAGGACGGCATCACCAATGGCGCGATCTACGCGCTGCTCGGCCTGGCGCTGGTGCTGGTGTTCGCCGTCACGCGCGTCATCCTCATTCCCCAGGGCGAATTCGTCACCTACGGCGCGCTGACCTATGCCTCGCTGGCCGCGGGCCAGATGCCGGGCACGGCAAAGCTCGCGCTGGCGCTGGGCATCGGCGCCTTCGTGTTCGACCTGTTCGTGGCGCGCAAGGCGCTGCACGGCCGCGTGATCGTGCGCAGCCTCGTCACCAACGTCGTGCTGCCGGCCATCGTGCTGGCGCTGACCATCTACTTCGCCGCCCAGAAGCCGCCGGTGGCGGTCTGCATCGCGCTGTCGCTGGTGATCGTGGCGATGATCGGCCTCTACCTCTACCGTATCGCATTCCAGCCGCTGGCGCACACTTCCGTGCTGGTGCTGCTGATCGCATCGGTGGGCGTCCACCTCGCGCTTCAGGGCCTCGGCCTCTTGTTCTTCGGCGCCGAAGGCCAGCGCGGACCTGCCGTGCTATCAGGCGCCTTCACCGCCGGTGCACTGCGCTTCACCGGCCAGAGCATCACCGTCTACGCCATCACCGTCGCCTTCATCGTCGGGCTCTGGCTGTTCTTCGGGCTGACGCTCTACGGCAAGGCGCTGCGCGCGACCGCCGTGAACCGGCTCGGCGCCCGCCTTGCCGGCATCCGCACCACGCTGTCCGGCCAGATCGCCTTCCTGCTGGCCTCCGTCATCGGCGCGCTGTCGGGCATCATGATCGTGCCGATCACGACGCTCTATTACGACTCCGGCTTCCTGATCGGCCTCAAGGGCTTCGTCGCCGCGATCATCGGCGGCCTCGTCAGCTATCCGCTCACCGCCGTCGCGGCGCTGGTCGTCGGCATCGTCGAGGCGTTCTCGTCCTTCTACGCCTCCAACTACAAGGAAGTGATCGTCTTCATGCTGCTGATCCCCGTGCTGCTGCTGCGCTCGCTCGCCGCGCCGGCGGTCGAGGAAGAGAAGGACTGACGCGCATGCAGGGCCGGCTTCCCATCCTCGTCTTCGCGCTTCTGATGGCGGCGATCCCGTTCGTCCCGGGCATGCCGCCGTTCTGGATCGTGCTGCTCGACAATATCGGCCTTGCCGCCCTCGTCGCGATGGGCCTCGTGCTGCTCACCGGCGTCGGCGGCCTGACCTCGTTCGGCCAGGCGGCTTTCGTCGGCTTCGGTGCCTACACCACCGCGGTGCTGTCGACGGCCTATGGCCTGTCGCCATGGCTGACCTTGCCGCTGTCGCTGCTGGTCAGCGGATCGTTGGCGGTGCTGCTCGGGCTGGTGACCGTCCGTCTCTCCGGGCACTATCTGCCGCTCGGCACGCTCGCCTGGGGGCTCGGCCTGTTCTATCTCTTCAGCAAGCTGGAATTTTTGGGAAGAAACGACGGCATCTCGGCGATCCCGCCGCTGTCGATCGGCTCATTCAAGATGCTTTCGCCCGGCTCGATCTATTACGCGATCTGGGTTGCCGTGATCCTCTCGGCCCTGCTCACGATGAACCTGCTGGATTCCCGCACCGGCCGCGCCATCCGCGCGCTGCGGCGCGGACACGTCGCGGCCGAAGCGTTCGGCGTGCACACGCCGCGCGCGAAGCTCCTGGTGTTCATCCACGCCGCGGTGCTCGCCGGCCTCTCCGGCTGGCTCTACGCGCATCTCCAGCGTGCAGTGAACCCGACGCCGTTCGGCGCGCAGGCCGGCATCGAATATCTCTTCATCGCGGTGGTCGGCGGCGCCGGCTATGTCTGGGGCGGCGTGCTGGGCGCGGCGATCGTCGTGGTCCTGAAGGAGGTGCTGCAAAGCTATCTGCCGCTGATCCTGCCGGGCTCCGGACAGGTCGAGACCATCGTGTTCGGCATCATGCTGGTGGCGCTGCTCCAGCTTGCGCCCGGCGGCGTCTGGCCCTGGCTGATGTCGTTCCTGCCCGAGCGAACCAGCGGCAAGAAGCCGGACACCTCGCTGAAACTGGAGCAGCGCACCCGCGCGGCCGGCCAGTCCGGCGTCCTGCTCCAGGTCGAGAAGGCGCGAAAGCAGTTCGGTGGCGTGATCGCGGTCAACAACGTCTCCTTCGACGTGCAGGCGAAGGAGATCGTCGCGCTGATCGGACCGAACGGCGCCGGCAAGAGCACGACGTTCAACCTGATCACCGGCGTCCTGTCGGCGACCTCAGGCTCGATCTCGGTGCTTGGCAAGAAGGTCGACAGGGCGCCTCCGCAGGAGATCGTCAAGCTCGGCATCTCCCGCACCTTCCAGCATGTGAAGCTCGTCCCCGATATGACCGTGCTGGAGAATGTCGCGATCGGCGCGCATCTGCGCGGCCATTCGGGACCGATCTCTTCGATGCTGCGGCTCGACCGCGCCGATGAAGCGAGGCTGCTCGCGGAGGCCGCCCGCCAGATCGAGCGCGTGGGCCTCGCCGAGCAGATGCATCAGCTCGCGGGCTCGCTCTCGCTCGGCCAGCAGCGTATCGTCGAGATCGCAAGGGCACTGTGCGTCGATCCGATGCTGCTGCTGCTCGACGAGCCGGCCGCCGGCCTGCGCCACATGGAGAAGCAGCGCCTTGCCGCGCTGCTCCGCGAATTGCGCGACGGCGGCATGAGCGTGCTTCTTGTCGAGCACGACATGGGCTTCGTGATGAACCTCGCCGACCGCATCGTGGTGCTCGATTTCGGCACCAAGATCGCGGAAGGCACGCCCGCCACGATCAAGACCAATCCCGAAGTGATCAAGGCCTATCTCGGAGTGGCGGCATGAGCGCGCTGTTGTCCGTCGCCGACGCACATGTCGCCTATGGCAAGGTGGAGGCCGTGCGTTCGGCCTCGCTCGAGGTCGGCGCCAACCAGATCGTCACCATCGTCGGGGCCAATGGCGCCGGCAAGACCACGCTGCTCTCCGCCATCATGGGCATTTTGCCGCTGAAGGGCCGCGTCGCCTTCGCCGGGCAGGATTTGTCACGGCTCGACATCGAGGACCGCGTCGCGATGGGGCTCGGCCTCGTTCCTGAGCACCGCGAGCTGTTCGTGACCATGAATGTCGAGGACAATCTCGAGCTGGGGGCCTTCCGCACCGAGCGCAGCAAGGCGAAAACCTCGATGGAGCGCGTCTACACGCTGTTTCCGCGGCTGAAGGAGCGGCGCAAGCAGCTCGCGGGCACCCTCTCCGGCGGCGAGCAGCAGATGCTCGCGATGGGCCGTGCGCTGATGGGCGAGCCGAAGCTGTTGATGCTGGACGAGCCGAGCCTCGGCCTCGCCCCGATCATCGTCGCCGACATCTTCCGCATCGTCACTGAGCTGCGCGCCAGCGGCGTCTCAGTGCTGCTGGTCGAGCAGAACGCGCAGGCCGCGCTGAAGATCGCGGACCAGGCCTATGTGATGGAGCTCGGTGAGTTCGTGCTCAGCGGCAAGGCCAGCGAGATCGCCGCGAACGAGAGGGTGGCGGCGAGCTATCTCGGCTTCCAGCACGAAGGCGCGAGTGTGATCTGAACTCTTCTGGCTCCTCTTCCTTCTCCCTCCGCGGGAGAAGGTGGCATAGGCGGTCTTCGGCCGCCGTTCTTCAGAACGCCGATGCTTCGCATCGGCTATGGCGCTTGATGAGGGGCTCTCTCCACGAATGACGACGTGGGACCATCGCCTGCGGAGAGAGACCCCTCACCCGTCTCGCGGCTACGCCGCGAGCCACCCTCTCCCACAGTGGGAGAGGGTGTACCGTGCGAGCCGTACTAGCTTTCGCTTGAAGGCAGACTCGCTTTTCCCTTCAACGCCGCGACCTCCGCTTCCAGCTCCGCGATCCGCTGATCCCTCGCCGCCAGCGCTGCCGCGACGTCCGGCGCATCGAACTTCTGCGGAATGTGCTGCGGGCAGTTGGTGTCCCACGCTGCGATCTTGAACAGGATCACCTGCTCAGGGCGCGCGCGGTAGCCCTTGGGCATCAGCGACGTCGTCATCGCCTCATCGTCCTCGACGACGCGAGCCTCGCCCCAGATCTTGACGCGGCGGCGATGGGCGTAGTCCATCACGAAGATATAGGCCTTGGGATTCTCGGACAGGTTTCCCTGCGTGATGTATTGCCGGTTGCCGGCGTAGTCCGTGAAAGCCAGCGTCTGCTTGTCCAGCACCTTCAAAAACCCCTTCGGGCCGCCGCGGTGCTGGATGTAGGGCTGGCCATCGGCCGAGGCGGTGGCGAAATAAAAGCTGTTGGCGTCGGCCAGGAACGCCGCGAGGTTCTCATCGACCTCGGTGCGCCAGCCGCGCTGCTCGGCATGAGCATAGCCCTCGCGTGATCCCTTTCGGGTCTGGATCGATTTCACCGCCGGCGTGAACGCCACGTCGCTGGCGTAGGTGTGAGTTGCCGTCATCGGAACATCTCCTGAAATCCCGGCGCATCCCTGCGTCTTTCGCTCTCTAAAATGGACCTTCCGGCGGGCAAAACAATCTGGCCACTTGACACTTCATCATTGCAGTATATGCAATAATTCCATGGACCGCCTCGAAGCCATGCACGTCTTCGTCACCGTCGCCGATCTGCGCGGCTTTGCGCCGGCGGCGCGCAAGCTGCAGCTGTCACCTTCGGCCGTGACGCGGCTGATCGCGGCGTTGGAGGAGCATCTCGGCGCGCGGCTGCTGCAGCGCACCACCCGGCAGGTGAGATTGACCGATGTCGGCACGCGCTATCTGGAGCGCGCGCGGCGCATCCTCGCCGATGTCGAGGAGGCCGACGGCTCCGCGCGCGAGGAGCGCAACCGGCCGAGCGGGCGTCTGGTGGTGTCGGCGCCCCTCGGCTTCGGGCGGCTGCATGTCGCGCCGGTCATGACCGATTATCTCAAGCGCTATCCGGAGGTCACGGCCGAGCTCAGGCTCTCCGACAACCTCGTCAATCTCGTCGAGGACGCGGTCGATGCCGCGGTGCGGATCGGCCATCTCGCCGATTCTTCGCTGGTCGCACGCCAGGTCGGCGAGATGCGGCGGATCACGGTGGCGACGCCGGGCTACCTGAAGCGCCACGGCGAGCCGAAGACGCCACAGGAATTGCTCGCGCACCAGACCATCGCGTTCGGCCCCTACGCCAATTGGCATTTCGTCCAGGACGGCCGCGATATCGAGTGGACGCCGACGCCACGTTTTGCCAGCAACAGCGTCGACGCCGCCCTGCAATATGCAGAAGCCGGCGGGGGCATCACGCGGGTGCTGGCCTATCAGGCCGCGGAGGGCCTGAAGCGCGGGCGGCTGAAAATCGTGCTGGCGAAATACGAGCAGCCGGCGCTGCCGATCCACATCGTCTATCCGACCTCGCGTTTGCTGTCGGCCAAGGTGCGGGCGTTCGTCGATCTCGTGGTGGAGACGGCGGAGTGGCGGTTTGGGTAGGGTCTCGTGTCCCGGACGCGCGGCAACGTGAAACGTTGCGGCGCAGAGCCGGGACCCAGAAGGCCAGAGCATGGGCTGCGGATGGATGGGTCCCGGCCCTGCGGAGCGGCACTTCGCGCCGCACCGCGTCCGGGACACGGAGAGACTATCCCTTCTTCGGCACCACGCGGAACATCCCGCTGGCGCGCGCAATCACGACGTCGTCGGCCTTTGCGAGACTCTGCGCGAAACAGATCGTCTTGCCGGTCCTGATCACGTCGCTCTCGATCGCGAGCCACTGGCCGATCTCGGCGGAGCCGACGAAATCGACCGTGAGCGAGATCGTGACGAACGAGGTGGTCCAGTTCGTCATCTGCGCGCAGCTATAGCCCATGGCGTTGTCCGCGAGTGCGGCGATGAGGCCGCCATGGATCAGGCCGCGGCCGTTGGTGTGCGGCCTGGCGAGACGCAGGCCGATGATCACGGCCTTGTCGGTCTTTTTCGCGTAGAGCGGCTCCCACGGCTCGGTGAGCGGACTCTTGCGGGAAAGCGGCTCGAAGCCGTCGGGGATGTCGGTGTCGGTCATGGCGTGTCTCGCGTTGCTGGCTGGCGCCATTGAACGCGATGGACGTGACGGACGCATCACCTACAAAGTTTTAAACGGAATTTGCGCGGGTGTTTGAAATGGGCGTCGTCGTTGCTCCACACCGGCTGTCATCGCCCGCGAAGGCGGGCGATCCAGTATTCCAGAGACGGCTGTCGTATTCGGAGAGGTCACGGCGTACTGGATGCCCCGCCTTCGCGGGGCATGACAGCTGTTGTCAAAACGGCAGCCCCACATAGTTCTCCGACAGCGACGTCATCGCGGCCTGTGACTGCGTGAAGTAGTCGAGCTCGGCGAGCTGGATGCGCCCGCCGATGGTGCCGGTGTCGGGGAATTTGTGCAGCATCGAGGTCATCCACCAGGAGAAGCGCACCGCTTTCCAGACCCGCGCCAGCGCCGTGGCGGAATAGGCGTCGATGCCGGCGTTCGATTTCTCGTCGTAGAATTCGCGGAGTGCGTTCGACAGATAATGCGCATCGCTGGCAGCGAGGTTCAGCCCCTTCGCGCCGGTCGGCGGCACGATGTGGGCGGCGTCGCCGCACAGGAACATCCTGCCGAACCGCATCGGCTCGGCGACGAAACTGCGCAGCGGCGCAATGCTCTTCTCGATCGAGGGGCCCGTGACCAGACTGTCGGCCGCCTCCTGGTCGAGCCGGCGCTTCAATTCGTCCCAGAAGCGGTCGTCCGGCCATTGGTCGACATGGTCGTCCAGCGCGCACTGCACATAGTAGCGGCTGCGCTTGGTCGAGCGCATGGTGCAGAGCGCGAAGCCGCGGGCATGGTTGGAATAGATCAGCTCGTGGCTGACCGGCGGCGTCTCCGAGAGGATGCCGAGCCAGCCGAACGGGTAGATCCGCTCGAACTCCTCGATCGCCGTGGCCGGGACGCTGGCGCGGCTGACGCCGTGAAAGCCATCGCAGCCGGCGATGAAGTCGCAATCGATCGTGTGGGTGACCCCGTCCTTGACATAGGTGACGCGCGGCCGACTGCCGTCGAAATCATGCGGCTGTACGTCCTTGGCCTCGTAGACCGAGGTGAGACCAGCGGCCTTGCGCGCGTTCATCAGGTCGAGCGTGACCTCGGTCTGGCCATAGATCATGACCGTCTTGCCGGTCGCGGCCTTCATATCGATGCGGTGACGGCGGCCGGAAAAGGCGAGCTCGATGCCTTCATGCACCAGGCCTTCGGCATGCGCCCGCGCGCTGGCGCCGATCTGGTCGAGCAGCGCGACGGTTCCCTCCTCCAGGAGGCCGGCACGGATGCGGCCGAGCACGTAGTCCGGGCTCTGCCGCTCCAGAATCACATTGTCGATGCCGTATTGGTGCAGCAGTTGCCCAAGCAACAATCCGGCCGGCCCGGCCCCGATGATTGCGACTTTTGTCCGCAATACTTGCTCCTCCCGATCCTGTAGGTTTTCGCCGCGGCTCGCTTGTCGCAGTCGTCCGCGCAAGATAATTATATCATATAATCGTTGGGCAAAAGGGGAGTGCGGCCGAGCAGCGACAAATCCATGCAACATGGCTGACGTAGATGACGCGGCGGCACGCCGCGCCAGTTCCGGCTTGAACGCGCCGGCAAATTAGATAACATGTTAATTAATGAGACCGGGCCATCGAAGCCCGCCGTCGAAACAGGGAGAGACGACCGATGAGGAAAGCCTGTCTGGCGTTGCTGCTGGCAGCAAGCGTGAGCCCCGCGTTCGCGCAGGACAAGACCTTCGACCTGAAGGTTTCGCACTGGGTGCCGGCCTCGCATCCGCTGCAGAAGTCCCTGGAAGAGTGGGTGGCCGCGGTGAATAAGGATTCCGGCGGCACCATCACGGGCAAGGTGTTTCCCGCCCAGCAACTCGGCAAGGCATTCGACCATTACGACATGGCGCGCGACGGCATCGCCGACGTCACCTACGTCAATCCCGGCTATCAGCCCGGCCGCTTCCCGATCGTCGGCGCCGGCGAATTGCCGTTCCTGATCTCGGACGCCAAGGGCGGCTCGATGGGCCTGGACGCCTGGTACCGCAAATATGCCGAGAAGGAGATGAAGGACGTCAAATACTGCCTCGCCTTCGTCCACTCGCCTTCGTCGTTCCATTCCAAGACGAAGAAGATCGTGATGCCGGAAGACGTGAAGGGCCTGAAGATCCGTCCCGCGCACGCCACCATGGCGAATTTCGTCACCTCGCTCGGCGGCACCAATGTGCAGTCCTCCGCGCCCGAAGTGCGCGACATCATCGAGCGCGGCGTCGCCGACGGCGTCACCTTCCCCTGGGGCTCCCTGGTGCTGTTCGGCATCGACAAGGTGACCAAGTACGACATGGAGGCGCCGCTCTACACCACGACCTTCGTGTTCGTGATCAACAAGGACAAGTACAACGCGATGTCCGACAAGCAGAAGGCCGCGATCGACAAGAACTGCTCGACCGAGATGGCCGGCGTGGTCGGCGAGCACTGGGGCAAGTTCGAGGATGCGGGCATCGACAAGGTCAAGGCCGAAGCCGGCCACGAGGTCTACAAGCTGACGCCGGAGCAGACCGCCGCCTGGAAGAAGGCCGCCGAACCGCTGGTCAAGACCTGGGGCGAAGGCGCCAAGAAGGCCGGCGCCGATCCCGATGCCGCGCTCGCGGACTTGAAGGCCTCGCTGAAGAAGTACAACGCGCTGGCGGAGTAGGCGCCAAGCTGCGGCCGCGGCCAGCTCTCTTCTTCCCCCTCTCCCCGTTCTTACGGGGAGAGGGTTGGGGTGAGGGGCTGCTTCCGCAAAGATGCTGACAAATGGACTCGCGGAGAGTCCCCCTCACCCGGAATCCGCGCTACGCGCGAATTCCGGCCTCTCCCCGCAAGCGGGGAGAGGCGAAGGACCGCGGCTGGATCGAGAGCGAGAATGACATCACACGGGAAACTCCCATGAAGCGCTCCTGGATGGACCGCATCATCGACACGATCGAATGGATCGCGGCCGGCATCGTCGGCATCGTCGCGCTCGACATCTTCCTGTCGGTGCTGCTGCGCAACACGCTGAACTACTCGATCCCCGATTCATTCGACATCGGCCGCATGCTGCTCGGCATTCTCATTTTCTGGGGCATCGCGGCGACGTCCTATCGCGGCACCCACATCACTGTCGACCTCGTCTGGGGCAATGTCGGGCCGCGCTATCAGCGCTGGATCGACGTGTTCGCAACGCTGGTGCTGCTGTTCGTCGTCACCGTGCAGACCTGGACGCTGTTCGACAAGGTGCGCGGCACCTACAACGACAACGTCCAGACCTTTGACATGCACATGCCGACCTGGCCGTTCTTCGCGGTCGCGTGGATCGGTGATGCCGCGGCCGTGCTGCTGATCGCGATCCGCACCTACCGCCTGATCTTCCATCCCGAAGACATGCACGATCCCAAATTGAAGGCGACGGAGTAATCATGAGCACCGATGCCGTCGCCTTAATCGGCTTCGTTTCCCTGTTCGTCCTGATGCTGCTGCGCGTGCCCGTCGGCATGGCCATGGGCCTCGTCGGCGTGTCCGGCTTCGCCTATCTCGTCAACGGGACGGCGGCGCTGAAGCTGGTCGGCCAGACCTCGATGCGCACGGTCACCGACTACACCTTCGGCGTCATCCCGATGTTCCTGCTGATGGGCTCCTTCGTCAGCAATTCCGGCATGAGCCGCGAGCTGTTCCGCGCCGCCAACGGTTTCGTCGGGCATCTGCGCGGCGGGCTCGGCATCGCCACCGTCGGCGCCTGCGGCGGCTTTGCCGCGATCTGCGGCTCCTCCGTCGCGACCGCCGCGACTTTCTCCGCCGTCGCCTATCCCGAGATGCGCCGCTTCGGCTATCCGCAGTCGTTCGCCACCGGCGTGATCGCCGCCGGCGGCACGCTGGGCGCGATGCTTCCGCCCTCCACCGTGCTCGCGGTCTACGGCATCATCACCGAGCAGGACATCGGAAAGCTCTTCATCGCCGGCATCATTCCGGGCCTGCTGGCGATGACCATGTACATGATCACGATCTTCCTGATCGGTCATTTCCGCCCGGACTTCCTGCCCAAGGGCAAGGTGCTGCCGTGGCGCGAGCGCTTTGCGGGCCTGAAGGACATCTGGGCGCCGGTCTTGCTGTTCGTGTTCGTGATCGGCGGCCTCTACGGCCTGCCCTTCCTGCCGCGCTTCACGCCGACGGAAGCCGGCGGCGTCGGCGCCGCGGGCGCCTTCATCATCGGCGTCGTCACCGGGCGGCTCGACCGCGAGAAGATTTTGGCCTCGCTGCTGCAGGCAACGCGCACCGCGGCCGCCGTGTTCACCGTGCTGATCGGCGCGCTGATCTTCGGCTACTTCCTCACGGTGACGCAGACGCCGCAGAAGGTCACCGAATTCCTCACCGGTCTCGGCCTCGGCCCCTACGGCGTTCTGGCGCTGATCATGGTGATGTATCTCGTGCTCGGCTGCCTGATGGACGCCATGGCGATGATCATCCTCACCGTGCCGATCATTTTTCCCGTGATTACGCATCTCGGGTTTGACCCGATCTGGTTCGGCGTCATCATCGTGATGACCGTCGAGCTCGGCCTGATCCATCCGCCGGTCGGGATGAACGTCTTTGTCATCAAGAGCGTGGTGAAGGACGTCTCCTTCTCCACGATCTTCAAGGGCGTGATCCCGTTCGTGGCGACGGATCTGGTGCGGCTGGTGATTTTGATCGCGTTCCCGCTGCTGGCGACATGGCTGCCGACACGGATGATGGCGCACTAGTGAGCGCTTACGACGCGACGCGCTGTTGTCCCCTCTCCCCTCGTGGGAGAGGGTGGCTCGCCGCGATAGCGGCGAGACGGGTGAGGGGTATCCCTCGGCCCGCACACCTGCGTTTGCGGAGACAACCCCTCATCCGGCGCTTCGCGCCACCTTCTCCCACAAGGGGAGAAGGAAGATCACTGCGCTTGGCGCAATAGATTGGAGAGAAGCGATGAGCACACCGGCGCTCGAGACCAAATACGTCTTCACCATCACCGCCCGCATCGGCGACGTCGTCACCGCTGGCGAGACCGGCATCGGCGTCCGCCGTATCATCCCGATTATCGGCGGCGAGGTGACGGGCTCGATCACCGGCAAGGTGCTGCCGTTCGGCGCCGACTTCCAGACCATCCGCCCCAACGAGCTGATCGATCTCGAAGCAAAATACGCCTTCGAGACCGATGACGGCGCCATCGTCTACGTCGAGAACAAGGGCATGCGGTTCGGCCCGGTCGAGCTGCTGCAAAAGCTCAAGCGCGGTGAGCCGGTCGATCCGAAGCTGATCTATTTCCGCACGGTCCCGAAGTTCGAGACGGGACACGAAAAATATCGCTGGCTGATGGAGCACATTTTTGTCGGCTCAGCCGCACGCCATGCGGATCGCGTGGTGATCGACGTGCATCAGGTGGTGTGAGGAATCGGTCTTTGACCCGGGGCGGACCTGGTTCAGAATGTGATCTGCGCTAAGTTGTGCAGACCACGGGAGTCCCACCATGTCTCTTATGGCTTCCAGCGAACCAGCCCCCCAGCACACCTTCGACACCGCCGAAATGGGCGCCATCGCCCATCTCTACCGCGGCGAGGTCTATCGCTCGACGATCTGGCGAACGCGGCTCGACAACACGACCAATTGGGCGATCGTCACGATGGGCATCGCGCTGTCGACAACCTTTTCGAGCCCGGAGGCTTCGCCTCTTCCACTCGTACTCGTCGGACTGCTCCTTGCCGTGTTCCTTGGTATGGAGGCGCGGCGTTATCGCTATTTCAATGTCTGGCGTGCCCGGGCTCGCTGGCTGGAGAGGAATTTCTATGCGCCAATCTTCACCGGTGAAACGCACGACGACAGCTGGAAGGCTATTCTGGCGCGCGACTACACGGCACCCCGCCACCACATTTCGTTTGTCCGAGCCGCGGGGCGGCGTTTGCGTCGCAACTACGTCTGGATTCTCGCCATCCAGGCCGCCGCCTATTACGGCAAGATCGCAATCCATCCGACGCCTGCATTGACCTTGATGGAATATATCGACCGCGCCGCCGTCGGACCGATTCCCGGCTGGGTCGTTCTGATCGTGGGCTTTGCCTACAATTTCGGATGGCTGGCGTTCGCGCTCGGCACAATGTGGCTCGACCAACGCGAGCACGGGACCAAGGGCGACCAGGTAGCGATGGGCTGATGACACCGGCGGTTACCCGTTCCTGGGGGAAGCCGAGGCGAGCGTAGCTGCCCCGCCGCTGGGGAGAGCCCCCTCCTTGACTCCCCCAGAATTCGTTATACAACATAACTATTCTGACAAGGACGCAAATGACACAGGGAAACGCCGAGACCGCTGACGCGGGCGCCTCCGGGCTTTTGAGGATCGAGCGGGCGGACCGGGTTTTGACCGTGGGCCTGAACCGGCCGGCCAAGCGCAATGCGCTCAATGACGGCATTATCCTCGAAATCGGCGAGTGCTTTGCCTCCCTGCCCGAGGATATCGGCGCGGTCGTCATCCACGGCATCGGCGATCATTTCTCCAGCGGTCTCGACCTCTCCGAGCTTCAGGATCACGACGCGACCGGCGGCCTCCTCCATTCCCAGATGTGGCACCGGGTATTCGACCGCATCCAGTACAGCCGCGTGCCCGTGATCGCTGCGCTCCGGGGCGCGGTGATCGGCGGCGGGCTCGAGCTTGCCTGCGCCGCCCATATCCGCGTCGCCGAGCCCTCGACCTATTTCGCCCTGCCGGAAGGCCAGCGCGGCATCTTCGTCGGTGGCGGCGGCTCAGTGCGGCTGCCGCGGCTGATCGGCGTTGCCAGGATGATGGACATGATGCTGACCGGCCGCGTCTACAGCGCGACCGAAGGCGCCTCCTACGGCTTTGCGCAATATGTGACGGAGGCCGGCAACGGGCTCGGCAAGGCGCTGGAGCTTGCGACCAAGGTCGCCGCCAACGCCCCGCTGACGAACTTCGCCGTGCTCCAGGCGCTGCCGATGATCGCGGAGGCCAATCCGCAGGCCGGCCTGTTGATGGAATCGCTGATGGCAACAGTTGCGCAGAGCGACAAAGAGGCAAAACGCAGGATCCGCGAATTCCTCGAACACAAGACCGCAAAGGTGAAGCCGAAGTCATGAGCGGACAGCCGTCCTCTTCCAGCATGGAGCGCGGCGCGAGCACTTCCCCGCTGCGGCCCATTTCGTTCGGCGATCCCGTCGTCAACATCGAGCGGCGCGACGACGGCACGATTTACCTGCGGCCCAAACAGCCGCTCGGCGACTATCCGGTCCGCCTCACCGACCGCCTGCATCACTGGGCGACGACGACGCCGGACCGCGTCTTCATGGCCGAGCGCGAAGGCGGCCGCGGTTGGCGCAAGATCACTTACGCCGAGCTGCTCGCCGCCGGCCGGCACGTTGCCTCCGGCCTGATTGCGCGCGGCCTGTCGGCGGAGCGGCCGGTCGTCATTCTCTCCGGCAATTCGATCGACCACGCGCTGCTGGCGTTCGGCGCGTTCTATGCCGGAATTCCGTTCTGCCCGGTGTCGCCGGCCTATTCGCTAGTGTCGAAGGATTACGGCAAGCTCTCTTACCTGATGAAGCTTTTGACGCCCGGCCTCGTCTTCGCCGAGGACGCCGGCAAGTTCGCGGACGCGCTCGCCGCCAATGTCTCTGATGGCACCGAGATCGCCGCGTCCTGGGGCAGCGTGCCGGGCCGCGACGTCACCCTGCTCGCCGACCTCATGGCGACGCCGCTCCACGGCGATCTCGACGCGATACACGACAAAATCGGCCCCGACACGATCGCAAAGTTCTTGCTGACGTCGGGCTCGACCGGCAACCCCAAGGCCGTCATCAACACCCAGCGCATGATCTGCGCCAACCAGGTGATGCTGCGCGAGACGCTCGCCTTCCTCAAGGACGAGCCGCCGGTCATCATCGACTGGCTGCCCTGGAATCATACCTTTGGCGGCAACCACAATATCGGGCTGACGCTCTACAATGGCGGCTCGATGTATCTCGACGCCGGCAAGCCGGTGCCTGGTGGCATCGAGGAGACCGTGCGCAATCTCCAGGAGATTTCGCCGACGGTCTATTTCAACGTTCCCAAGGGCTATGAATCGCTGCTGCCATATCTGCGCGACGACCAGGGCCTGCGCGCAAAGTTCTTCGACCGGCTGCACGCGATGTTCTTCTCGGGCGCAGCACTATCGCCGTTCGTCTGGAACAGCCTCGACGAGCTCGCGGTGAAGGAGAAGGGCTACCGCGTGCCGATGCTGACCGGCCTGGGCGCCACCGAGACCGCGCCGTTCTTCATGTCGGTCAATCCGCGCACCAGCCGCTCCGGCCATGTCGGCCTGCCCGTGTCGGGCAATGACGCCAAGCTGGTACCGAACAACGGCAAGATGGAAGTGCGCGCCAAGGGGCCGAACGTGATGCCCGGCTATTGGCGCCAGCCCGACATCACCGCAAAATCCTTCGACGAGGAAGGATTTTACAAGATGGGCGACGCGCTCAAGCCCGTCGATCCCGACGATCTCAATGCCGGCTTCGATTTCGACGGCCGCGTCAGCGAAGACTTCAAGCTCGGCAGCGGAACCTGGGTCAGCGTCGGCCCGCTGCGTGCGCGCTTCGTCGCGGCCTGCGCGCCGCTGGTGCGCGACGTCGTCATCGCCGGCATCAACCGCGACGAAATCTCCGCGCTGGTGCTGCTCGACCTCGATGGCTGCCGGCTGATCAACCCGACGCTGCCGGCCGACGATCTCACCGTCACCGCCCGCGACCGGCTGGTCCGTGAGGCCTTCCGCGAGCGCCTGACGCGCTTTCTGTCTTCGGCCACCGGTTCCTCGACGCGGATCACGCGCGCGATCCTGCTGGATACGCCGCTGTCGATCGACAAGGGCGAGGTCACCGACAAGGGCTCGATCAACCAGCGCGCGGTGCTCGAGCATCGCGGCGCGCTGATCGAGGAGCTCTACGCTGCCAATCCATCGGACCGTGTGATATCGGTCGGGTAAGAAACCATCGCTACAGGAGAACGCCATGTTGTTGAAGGATCAGGCAGTCATCGTTACCGGCGGTGCATCGGGACTGGGTGCTGCGACCGCGCGAAAGCTGGCGGCACAGGGCGCCAAGGTCGCGGTGTTCGACCTCAATGCCAAGCTTGCGGAGACCGTCGCCGCCGAGCTCAAGGGCGTCGCCGTGACCTGCGACGTCTCCGATGCCGCCTCGGCTGAGGCCGCGATCACACAGGCGACCAAGGCGCATGGACCCGCGCGCGTGCTGGTGAACTGCGCCGGCATCGGCGTCGCCAAGCGCGTGGTCGGCCGCGACGGGCCGATGGCGCTTGCCGATTTCGACAAGGTGATCAAGGTCAACCTCATCGGCACCTTCAACATGCTGCGCCTCGCCGCGACCGAGATGTCCAAGCTCGAGCCGCAGGCGACCGGCGAGCGCGGCGTCATCATCAATACGGCGTCCGTTGCCGCCTATGACGGCCAGATCGGCCAGTCGGCCTATTCGGCCTCCAAGGGCGGCATCGTCGGCATGACGCTGCCGATCGCGCGCGAGCTCGCGCAGTTCGGCGTCCGCGTGCTGACCATCGCGCCCGGCCTGTTCCTGACGCCACTGCTCGCCAACCTGCCGCAGGAAGCCCAGGACTCGCTCGCCGCCGCGATCCCGTTCCCGCGCCGGCTCGGCCACGCCGACGAGTTCGCCGCGCTCGCGCTGCACATGGTCGAGAATGCGTACCTGAACGGCGAAGTGGTGCGCCTCGACGGCTCGCTGCGCATGGCGCCGAAGTAAGGCGCAACGAAAGCAGGGCCATCGCATGTTCGTGAACCGGCGCGACGTCCAGATCCAGTGGGGCGACTGCGACCCCGCCAATATCGTCTATTACCCGCGCTATTTCGCGATGTTCGACGATTCGACGTCGACCCTGTTCGAGGTCGCCGGATTCTCCAAGCAGGATCTGGTCCGCAAATACGGCCTGGTGGGCATCCCCATGGTCGACACGCGGTCCAAGTTCTACATCCCCTCGACCTATGGCGACTGGATCACGATCGAGACGAAGATCGAGAGCATCAAGCGCTCGAGCTTCGAGGTGAAGCACAACGTCTACAAGGGCGAGGCGCTGGCGATCGAGGGTTTTGAGACCCGCGTCCTGGTCGGCCGCGATCCCATTAACCCCGACAAGCTGAAATCGGCACCGTTCCCTGCGGAAATGGTAGCCAAATTCACGGGAAGTTAGGTCTGGAGCTAAATCGCCGCATCACCAAAAGAGGGGGCTGAATTACCCCCCGATTTCTGCTTTCAAAGAAACACGTCAAGGGAGGAATAGATGAAACGCTTTTACCTGACCGCCGCCATCGCCGCGGCGACGCTTGCCCTGCCGGCTCTGCCTGCGCTGGCCCAGACCAGCGAAATCACCATCGGCATCACCACCACCACGACCGGCCCGGGCGCGGCGCTCGGCATTCCCGAGCGCAACGCGCTGGAATTCGTGCCGAAGGAGATCGGCGGCGTGCCGCTGAAGGTGATCGTGCTCGACGACGGCGGCGATCCCACCACGGCAACCACCAACGCCCGCCGCTTCGTGACCGAATCCAAGGCCGACATCATCATGGGCTCGGCGCTGACGCCGCCGACCATCGCGGTCTCCAACGTCGCTAACGAGGCCGGCATTCCGCATTTCGGCCTGGCGCCGTTCCCGATCACGCCTGAGCGCATGAAGTGGTCGGTGGCGATGCCGCAGCCGATCCCGATCGTGGGCAAGGTGCTGTACGACCACATGAAGTCGAAGGGCGTGAAGACCGTCGGCTATATCGGCTATTCCGACTCCTATGGCGACCTCTGGTTCAACGACCTGAAGGCGCAGGCGGTGCCGATGGGCATCACCATCGCCGATGAGGAGCGCTTCGCCCGCCCTGATACGTCGGTGACCGGACAGGTGCTGAAGCTCGTCGCCGCCAACCCCGACGCGATCCTGGTCGGCGCTTCCGGTACCGCGGCCGCGCTGCCGCAGACCGAGCTGCGCGAGCGCGGCTATCAGGGCCTGATCTACCAGACCCATGGCGCCGCCAGCATGGACTTCATCCGCATCGCCGGCAAAGCGGCGGAAGGCGTACTGATGGCCTCCGGTCCCGTCATGGACCCCGAGGACCAGCCGGACGAGGCCGCCACCAAGAAGCCGGGCCTCGCGCTCAACACCGCCTATGAGGCCAAGTACGGCCCGAACAGCCGCAGCCAGTTCGCCGGTCATTCCTATGATGCGTTCGAGATCCTCAAGCGCATCATTCCGACGGCGCTGAAGACGGCCAAACCCGGCACGCCGGAATTCCGCGAAGCGATCCGCCAGGCGCTGCTGTCGGAGAAGGAGCTGGCAGCAAGCCAGGGCGTCTACAACTTCACCGAAAAGGACCGCTACGGCCTCGACGAGCGCTCGCGCATCCTGCTCACGGTGAAGAACGGCAAGTACACGCTCGTGAGGTAAGGCGCGGCGAAAGTTTTGAGACGACGAGAGCCGGCCTGATGGGGCCGGCTCTTTATTTTTCTTCTGGGGCGAATTGCCTACCGAGGTCGTCATGCCCGGGCTTGTCCCGCCTGCGCGGCCGAAGCCGCTTCGGCGAGGCGAAGGCCCGGGCATCCACGTTCTTTGCACCGTACCGCAAGGCGTGGATGGCCGGGACAAGCCCGGCCATGACGGTGTGGAGAGTTCAGCGCCTCGAGAACTACGGTCTTGTGAGCGCTAAGCCGCCTGCCGCAGCGGGGTCCAGGCGAACTCCGGATAATAATCGTCCATCATGCGATCGACATAAGCGGTGAGGTTCGCAAATCCCTCGGCGCGCCGACGCAGGCCGGATTCGAAGAAGGGCGTCAGGATTCCGGCGAGCGCGCCGAAGGCGGTGGCATCGACACCGCAGGGCTTGTTGCCCATCAGATAGGCCTTGTCGCCGAGCTGGACCGAGAGCGCGAACAGCGAACGCACCGCGAGATCGACGTCGTCATCGGGCGCATGGCGGCCGAGGCCGGAGAGCAGATAGTTCTCGGCGACACGGAATTGCGCATCCTCGCGCAATTTTTCGCGATTGTGCTCCGGCGCGCCGTCGAAGAAATGCGAGGGCCCCTTGGCGAAGTTGACCGGATCGACCCAGCGCGCCCCGACCAGCGCCCAATAGACGTGATGCTCGATCATGCGCTCGAACGCCCAGGCCTGCGCCCGCTCGGCCAGCGACAGCCCGGCGTCGAAATCGAAGCCATAGCGGCGCTCGATATGGGCGCGAATGAAGGTGGAATCGGCCACCGCCTCGCCGCCATCGTCGATGAACGGCAGCTGCCCCTTGGGCGAGGCCGGCGGCATCGCCCGCTCCTTCCGGTAGGGCAGTCCCGCCATCTTGAGCTGCACCTCGGTCTTGGTGACGAAGGGGCTGATTTCCGGCAGGCCGAAGCCGGCGCCAAAGCCATAAAGCGTGATCATGCGAACTCTCTCCTGGACCTGCGAAATTTGGGCTTGCGAAATTTGGACTTGCGAAACTTTGAGGGAACCTAGTGACCGGCTGCTGCCACCATGGTGGCAGCAGCCGTGATATCTTCTGCGAAACGGGCCCCCCGCCAGGCGCGGGCCATGACATGGCGGGCCAGCGCGTCCGCAGCCTGGGTCAGCAAGCGTGCCATCACGCTTGCGAGAGCAAATCGGAGGTCGACGGCCATGAGATCGAGCGAAACGAGGCGGCCGAGCGCCCAGGCGGACCAGACCTGTGCCCGCAACATCGGAATCGCCGGGCCAAAATGGGTTGGAATGATCATGGACAAATCCTCTTCAGTCGATGTGTTGTCCCGGTATAGACACCCCCTGCTGCCAACATCCTGTCAGCAGCAGCGCGCCATTTTCTGATCCGTCCCCCGATAAGAGAATTGCCATGAGACGCGCCGACCGGCTGTTTCAGATCATCCAGGTGCTGAGGCGCACGCGTAAGCCGCTGACCGCGGACGCGATCGCGGCCGAGCTCGAGACCTCGAAGCGCACCATCTATCGCGACATCGCAACCTTGATCGGCCAGCGCGTGCCGATCCGCGGCGAAGCCGGCATGGGCTATATCCTCGAGAAGGGTTTTGACCTGCCGCCCCTGATGCTGACACCCGACGAGATCGAGGCGGCGGTGCTGGGCGCGCAATGGGTCGCGGGCCATGCCGATTCCGCGCTGGCACGCGCGGCCGAAGATTTGATGGCCAAGATCGCCGACACCGTGCCTGAGCGCTTGCGTCCCTTCGTGCTGGAGCCGGCAAGCCGCGCGCGGCCGAGCTGGAACAGGGAGCCGGATCGCCTCGACATGGCGCGCACGCGCACCCAGATCCACGAAGGCAAGAAGATCATGCTGCGCTATCGCGACGAGCAGGGCCGCCCCAGCGAGCGCATGATCTGGCCGATCTCGGTCGGCTATCTCGAAGCCGTGCGCCTGCTTGCAGCCTGGTGCGAGCTGCGCGGCGACTTCCGCAGCTTCCGCACCGACCGCGTCGTGGATGCGAGCTATCTCGACGACAAATATCCGGAGCGGCGCGACGTGCTGCGCGCAAGATGGCGGCAGAGCCTGGTCTGGGGCCCGCCAAAGGACACGTGAGCGCGATGGAAGAGACCTCCCCCGTCGACCTGTCGAGCTGGTGCCAGAGCTGCGGCGCCTGCTGTGGCTATTCGGAGAACTGGCCGCGCTTCTCGATCGAGAGCGACGAGGAGCTTGCCGCAATCCCCGAGACGCTCGTCAACGCGCGCCAATCCGGCATGCGCTGCGAGGGCGATCGCTGTTCGGCGTTGCGGGGAGAGATCGGAAAGCAGACGGCCTGCGGCATTTACGAGGTCCGGCCGGAGGTGTGCCGCACCTGCATGCCGGGAGACGCCGAATGCGCGATGGCGCGGCGGAAATTCGGACTGCCGGTAATCGAGGTCGCTTAGGCTGGAACGGCTACAGCTGGAACGGCTTCGCTGACCTCGTCGTCGAACCCGTCCTCAAGCGGTGCAAGCACCGAGAGCGGCTTGGTCGACAGCGTGATCGGCTTGCGGCCCCCCGACAGCGACGGCGACGATTTGACCGTGCTTTCGCGCGACAGCGCGTAGAGCGTCGAGCCGACGCGGCCGCCGTTGTCGATCAGGTCACGCTCGTTGCAGCTGGCTGCGATCGCGACCGCCAGCGAGTGCAGATGGCTGCGGCGATAGCAGAACAGCGCCAGCCTGGCGCGCGCGTCAGGGGAAACACTCTCAACCAGCCTCGGCAGGCCACTCTCGCTGGCGCGATACATCTCGCCAAGGAGCTCGTCGCGGACCGGGCAGAAATCGCTTTCATATGCGTCGCGGCTTGAAAACATTGCGGTTCTCCTCGTTGCCGAAGATGCAGCGCAATTCTCTAATGAAAGGTTAACCACGCCGCCCGGTAGTCACCCGGGGTCCTTGCGCCCTGGTCGCGAATCGGAGGCGCCGTCTGGGGCCGAAGCCATCGCATCTGAGCCGATAAGTCGGGCGCCAGTACCTCCACGGCGTCATGGCCGGGCTTGTCCCGGCCATCCACGGAAATCCAAGAGGCACGAAGAACGTGGATGCCCGGGACAGGCCCGGGCATGACGACCTCTTGTGGATGCCGATGGGCTACTACGCCGAGGCCCCGGCCTCAGTTCGCCGCCATGAAGATGGAAAGGCCGAAACCGGTCAAATGATGCAGGGCCTGGTCGACGCCGATCAGGGTCCAGAACCAGGGATGCGCCAGGTCGACACCGAAATTGGCGGAGACGAACCCCTTGGCGCGGTCGATGGTGATGTGGATCGCGAAGTCGATGAACGCGACGAACCAGAATCGCGGCGCCACTATCAGGATCAGCGGCAGCGCAACCGCGAGGTGAATCAGGCAATGCACCAGAAGCGGCAAAGCCCAGCCGTGCTTCTGGTCCTTGCCGTGCGCCATCCAGGCGGTCTGGAGCACGAAATCGGCGATGATGTGCTTGAAGGTGAGCAGCAACATCCAGCCAATGAGCGCTTCGACCGGAACCGCCGATGACATGGGTGGAAACGACAAGCTGACGCCCTCATTGACGTGACAAGAAAGATCGGAGCGTTAGCGCAACTTCTTTTTGGACCGGTCAAATCGCCGGGACGCGTGATTTATGACATCTCCCGCGACGGAATGCAGCCGGGGGGAACTGGAAAATCGCCAACTGTGGCTAACTGGTGATAGGATGACCAATCGCCGCGGCCAGATCGAGTAAGGTTACCTCCGGCTCGAATTTTGCTTTCCGGTATCGGCGCGCTATCATTGCCGGCAGAGAATATCCTTCTTTTTTCAGATGTTTAGGAATTGCAGGGCGCCCGCCGCGATCGCATCGCGAGCCGTCCGCCACTCAGGAATAAGGCCGGAGTGCTGCCATGAGTACTGAAGGCCCGACCTCGTCACCGACCGAACCGCCGCCGCGGCGCCCCAAGGTGATCAAGACCAATCAGCAGCAGGTCCTTCTCTACGTCGTGCTGACCCTGCTGCTGTCGCTCGCCACCGTCTGGGGCGGCCGCGCCATGCTGCACAATTCGGAGACGCTGACCTTTGCCGTCGGCACCCCCAACAGCGACGAAGCGCTGTTCGCCGCCAAGCTCGCCACTTTGCTGAAGAACAACGCCTCGCGCTTCCGGATCAAGATCGTCAACAACGCAGACAATGCCAAGGCGCTCGCACAGTTCGACCGCAGGCAGGCCGACCTCGCCGTCCTTCGCACCGACACCAAGGTGCCGCTGCGGGCGCGCACGCTCGCGATCCTCGAGCACGATCTGGTGCTGCTGCTCGGTCCCGGCAACAAGAAGATCAAATCGCTCGCCGAGTTGAAGAAGAAGAAGGTTGCGGTCGTCGCCGAGAACGAATCCTCGCTCGCCTTCGTCCGCAACATCCTCGACATCCCCGATGGCCCGGACGCCGCCAGGATCCAGATGGCGCCGCAGGGCGCAACGCTCGACAAGCTGTTTGCACCGGCGAACGGCTTTGGCGCGATGATCGCCATCGTCCATGCCTCCAGGGCGGTGCGGGACAAGGCCTATGAGCAGGTCGCCAAGCGCGGCGGCTTCACGCTGAACGCGATCGACGAGGCCAAGGCGCTGGCGCGCAAGATTCCCGGCATTTCCAGCGAGACGCTGACGGCGGGCACGCTGTCCGCATCGCCGGAAATTCCCGATGACGACCTCGAGACGATCGGGCTCGAATGGCTGCTGGTCGCGCAATCCAGGATGTCGGCGAGCACGGCGGGCGAGCTCGCGCGCGTCGTCTATGAGAACAAATCCGCGCTCGGGCTCGGCAACGGCTTCGCCAGCCGAATCGAGCCGGCCTCCGTCGAGAAGGATGCCTACGTGATGGCGCATCAGGGGGCAGCCGACTACATCAACGACGACACCAAGTCGTTCATGGATAAGTACAGCGACCTGATGTATCTGGGCGCCGCCGCGCTCAGCGTGATCGGCTCGATCTTCGCCGCGATCTACGCCAAGATCACCCGCATCGCGCCGGAGAAGGCTGGCGAGCTTTCCACCGCCGTCCTCGACATCGGCGAACGTATCGAGCACGCCCATTCGCTGGACCAGCTCGAATGTCTCCAGGATGAGCTGGAGGGCATTCTGCGCGGCGCCGTCATAGGTCTCAGGGACGGCACGATCAGTACCGACGGGCTCGATACGTTCAAGCTCGGCTACGAGTTCGTCCGCGACGAGATCGGCATGCGCCGTGACTATCTCAAACGCCACTGCGGCGAGGCCGACAAGGTCGCCCAGGATACCGCCCCTCCCCAGCAGGACGAGAGCAAGATCGTTGTGGTGAAGACAGCTCAGAGTGCCTGACCTATCGATTTGACGGGTTTCGCAGCGGCGCCTTGCCGGCATTTCCCGCGAATCCTCCGGCCGAATCCGGGAACCGCCCCTATCCACAACCGTTTGCTCCCGGATACAACCGGAGCACGCGCCGTGCGTACACTCCTCGTCATCATCCTTCTGGGCATGCTGGTGGCGGCTGGGTATCTCGCATATTCCGCAATGGCGATCGAGGGCGAGCCGATCCCGACGGAAGGCTATGTGGCGTTGGCGCTGGGAGCGGGTTTCGCCATCGTCGTCGGCATCGGCCTGATGATGTTGCTTTTTTTCAGCAACCGCCGCGGCTACGACGAGCCGCCGCATTTCAGGTAGCGCCCCGGATCCACCACGGCACCGGGCTTGCCGCACACCTCTCCGACGATGCTGCGGGCAGCCCCCTGCCCGTCGTTGACGGCTCCTGCCCGGGCGGGCACTTTGGCGGTGGCGTCCCAGCCGGGACCTTGACAGACACGACCGAGCCCGCCTTCCCGCATGTCCAAGCCGCTGATCCCCGCACTGGCCCAGTTCGTGGCCGCCACGGCCGGCCGCAACATGACCAAGGCGGCCTATGTGGCGGTCGGCCTCGGCGTGCTCAGCATGGTGCTGCTGACGGTCAACCCGGCCTATGAGACGGTGCACCGCTGGGTCGACGCCCTGCTATGGGCCTGCCTCGTCTATTTCGTGTTCGAATGGGTGGTCCGGCTGCGCCACATGGCACAAACGGGGCGCCTGTCGCTCTATATGACCTCCTCGGCCGGAGTGGTCGATGCTCTGGGCGCGCTGGCCGTGCCGGTCGCGCTCCTGATCGGCATCGAGCCGAAGACGGCGTGGCTGCTCAGCGTGCTCTGGGTGTTGAAGGTGGTGCCGGGCATTCCGGGCCTGCGGCAGCTGCGCCGGGTGCTGGTGCTGGAATCGGGGCCGCTGGTCAGCGTGCTCGTGATCTTCCTGATGGTGGTGTTCCTCGCTTCCGTCGCCGAATATTTCCTGGAGCGGGACGTGCAGCCGCAGACTTTCGGCAGCGTCCCCGCCGCGCTGTGGTGGGCTGTCGTCACGCTGACGACGACGGGCTATGGCGACGTCGTGCCGGTCACCCCGCTCGGGCGCATAGTGGCGGCGATGGTGATGATCTCCGGCCTCGGCGTGTTCGGGCTGTGGACCGGTATCCTGGCGACCGGCTTTGCCGCCGAGACAAGGCGCGACAATTTCCTCAAGACCTGGGAATCCGTCAGCAAGGTGCCGTTCTTCGCGGCGCTCGGGCCTGCCGCCATCGCCGACGTCACCCATATGCTGCGCACCATGGAGCTGCCCGCGCGGACCATGATCATCCGCAAGGGCACGCAGGGCGACTGCATGTATTTCATCGCCGCCGGCGAGGTCGAGGTCGACCTGCCCGGCAAGAAGGTCCAGCTCGGCGAGGGCGCGTTCTTCGGCGAGATGGCGCTGCTCGGCAACAACAAGCGCGGCGCCAGTGTCTCGACCACGAAGGTGTCGCGGCTGCTGGTGCTCGACCTCGTCGACTTCCGCGTGCTGATGGCGCGGCATCCCGATCTCGCCGAGACCATCGATGCGGAAGCCAAGCGCCGCACACTCGAAAACAAATAAATGGAGACAAGAATGTCGGACACAGCCGACGCAGCCTCAGGCCCCGTGCTCGAACGCGACGGCGCACGCGCCACCATCCGCCTCAACCGGCCCAAACATCTCAACCGGCTCCAGGCCGAGGATCTCGGCGAGTTGGTCAGACTTTTCGACCGGATCGAGGCCGATCCCGATATCCGCGTGCTGGTGCTGACCGGCACGGGGCGGGCCTTCTCGGCGGGCTATGACCTCAACTCGGTTGCCGAGCGCGCGGTCAGCGCCAACGAGCAGCAGAGCGCGGGCTCGGCGTTCGAGGTCGTCGTCAATCGGCTGGAGGATCTCGGCGTGCCGACAATCTGCCGACTCAATGGCGGCGTCTATGGCGGCTCGACCGACCTCGCGCTCGCCTGTGATTTCCGCATCGGCGTCGACACCGCCGAGATGTTCATGCCAGCGGCGCGGCTCGGGCTGCACTACTACAGAAGCGGCATCAAGCGTTACGTGACGCGGCTCGGCGTCGACAATGCGAAGAAGCTGTTCCTCACCGCGCAGAAGATCAGCGCGCCGGAGATGCTGCGGATCGGATACCTCACGGCCATGGTGCCGGAGGAAACGCTCGATGAAGAGGTTGACAAGCTCGCGAGCGTTCTCGCCGGCAACGCCCCGCAGGCGATGCGCGGCATGAAGCGCGCCATCAATGAATTTGCCCGCGGAGAGCTGGATGAAGCCGCTGCCGACCAGCGTCACCGCGACAGCATGCGCGGCGACGAGATCAAGGAAGGCATCAAGGCGTTTTCGGAGAAGCGATCGCCAAAATTCTGATCACGCCCGCTTCGACCGCATCGCGCGCACCTGCGTGAGCTTGGGATCCCGGACGAGCGCCTGGTAGCGTTTGCTGTCGATGGCGTAAATCGCGATCCGGCCCTCACTGTCGGCATGAACGCCCCAGCCGAAGCGCTTGCCCAGGCTCGACGCCCTCATGCACGCCTGCCCCCGGGAGAAGAACGCTTCACGGGCCGCACGCTTCTCCGTCTTCGTCGCCTTCACATCGAGCCCGCGTCCCGGCGCGGACGTCGCGAAGATCACGTCGTCGGACGTGTGCTTGTAGGGCGCCTTCGCGATCATCTCGTATTGCAGGCACGCCACCGTCGGCTTTCCCGCGCGCAGCGGCGGCTCCTCACCAGTATGCGCGGGACAGTCTTCAGCGACCCGGATGAAGGTGTTGAAGCAGTTGGTCGTGTGCATCGACTTTGTCATCTGCAACCCTGGATCATTCAACCACCTGCTGCCGCGGCATGCTGCGCCGCCATCTCATCGTCGGCGGCATTGATCCGCTGGAACGCGGGACGCGAAGTCATCCGTTCAGCATAACGAACGAATACGTCTTTCTTCGGCACGATGCCGAACATCATGGTCCAGCTGAACGCGACACCCCACAGGATATCGGCGGCCGTCATGCGCTCGCCGAGCAGATACGGCCCCTTCGACAATTGCGTCTCGAGGGCGCCCAGCATGGTGTCGTAATCGGCATAGGGCGACTGCATGATCGGCGCCGGCTCGCGCTGCATGAACTTGTCGATCAGGGCCGGCTCGAACGATGCGCCGTAATAGGCGATCCAGCGCAGGTAAGGACCGCGCAGCGGATCGCTCAGCGCGGGCGTCAGCCCCGCCTGCGGAAACAGATCGGCGAGATAGATGGTGATCGCGACCTGCTCGGTCACCAGCGCCTCGCCGTCGCGGACCGCCGGCACCTTGCCCAGCGGATTGATGGCGAGATAGGCGCCCTGGCGCTGCTCGCCGGCCTTCATGTTGAGGACGTGGAGATCGTAGGGCGCGCCCAGCTCCTCCAGCAGCACCCGCGTGCCGGTGGCGCGGCTTTGCGGCGAATAATACAGGGTGATGCGGTTCTGATCGGTCATAACAGGTCTCCATCTGGCCGGCTGGCGATGGCGCTTGTAGCGGACCATACCTGACATCTTGTGTCAGGTATGGTTTAAGGGATCATGCGCGCGAGCCGGATGCTGTCGATCCTCGCCACCCTCCAGGCCAGGGGGCAGGTCACTGCGCCCGAGCTTGCGGAAGCCTGCGAGGTCTCGGTGCGCACGATCTATCGCGACATCGACGCGCTCGCGGCGTCCGGCGTCCCTGTTTACGCCGACCGCGGCGCGGAGGGCGGCTATCGCCTGCTCGACGGTTATCGCGTGCGTTTGAACGGCCTGTCGCAGAACGAGGCAGAGGCTCTGTTCCTTGCGGGACTGCCGGGACCGGCCGCGGCGCTCGGGCTGGACGCGGCGATGATCGCCGCACAGAACAAGCTGATGGCGGCACTCCCTGCCAACCTTCGCGAAGACGCCGGGCGGATGCAGGAGCGTTTTCACCTGGACGCGCCCGGCTGGTTCGGCGAGACGGAAGAACCCAAACATCTGCGCACCATTGCCGGCGCGGCTCTGCGCGGGACGCTGATCAAGATCCGCTACCAGAGCTGGCGCGCGGAGAAGCAGCGCCGCGTCGCACCGCTCGGGCTCGTGCTGAAGGGCGGCAGCTGGTATCTCGCCGGCGAGGTCGACGGCAGCGTGCGCACCTATCGTGTCGCGCGCGTGCTGGACTGCACCGCGCTCGACGACCGCTTCGATCGTCCCGCCGCGTTCGATCTCGCCGCCTATTGGCAGGCAGCGACGCTTCGCCTCGAAGCCGAGATGCATCCCAATGTCGCGATCGTGCGGCTGTCGCCGTTCGGCGTCAAACTGCTCGACGCGCTGAGCCAGCCTTACGTCAAGGCACGCACGCAACTTGAAGAGACTGCCGACGCCGACGGCTGGCGCATCGCGCGCGTGCCGACCGGCAAGACGTCATGGCACGCGGCATCCGAATTGCTGCGGCTTGGGTCCGAGGCCGAAGTGCTGGAGCCCGCCGATCTCCGCGAGAAGATGGCAGAGATGACGCAGGCGATGGCTGCGCGCTATCGCGTAGCGGCGCGAAAAGCCTGACAGCGGCGCATTTCGCCGAAGCCCACGAAACATTCCTGAAACACGATTCCTGCCTCGCGCCCTGAACGCGTTCGCGTCTCGGCTCGACGGAGAAGCAGGGACACAACAACGGCCTTAGCGCCACACTGGAGAATGAAAATGTTTCGTAAGCTTGCTCTTGGTCTGATCGCTGCTGGTTCGCTCGGTGCTGCCGCTCTCGCGCCCACCGCGGCTTCGGCCCACGCTTCCATCATCACTGGGGTCCCGGCTGGGGTTTTGGCGGCGTCTACGTCAACACTGGCGTCAGCAACTGCTACCAGGAGCGCGTCGTCCGGACCCGCCATGGCCTGCGCGTCCGCGTCGTGAATGTCTGCGCCTACGGGATCTACTGATATCTGATGCCCTCGACAAAGCTCCGGTCGCGCTGCGGCCGGAGTTTTGCGTTGGGTTAACCAATCTGCCGATGCCGGCGAAACCAGGCCCAGGTCTCGCGCGTCGTCCTGATATAGCCGCGGCCGCGATGGACGATCTTGCCGTCGACGATCTCGTTCAGCTTCGGCAGCGCGTGAAACGGAATCGAGGGATAGGCGTGGTGCTCGACATGGTAGGGCATATTCCATGCGAACCATTTGACGATCGCGCTGGTGTAGGTGGTGCGCGTGTTCTGGAAGGCGCTGCGGGTGCGGTCGCAGCCCGTATGCTCGGCATAGAGATAGGGCCGCAGGAAGGACTGCCCGATCATCAGCGGGACAATCCAGACCCAGAGCAGCAACGCCGAGGAGAACCACAGCGAGAGCGCGAGCAGCAACGCATAGAGCCCGGCATAGGCGCGCGCCTCGCGCACGATGGTGGCGCGCTTGCTTTCGGGAATCCAGGGCACGGTGACCTTGCCGGTGACGGCGTGGCCGAGCATCAACTTGAGGCGGCCGGCGACCTGAAGCAGGCCGCTATAGGCGAGTGCGAGCTGCGTGTCGGATGTCGGCTTCACGCCGACGATCAGCTCCGGATCCTTGTCCGGATCCTGGGTGTAGCGGTGATGGTCCCAGTGAAACAGGCAGTAATATTCGTAAGGTTGTCCGATGATGAAGGCCGAGGGATAGCCGACCGCAAGGTTGAGGCCACGGCTCCTGAACGCGGTCTTGTGCGCGGTCTCATGCAGCGCCATGAACAGGAAGGCGACGAAATAGCCCTGCACCGCCATCAGCGGCAGCGCCCACAACACGCCCCAGGCTGAAGAGACCTTCCAGACCAGCGCGCCGAGCAGTACGATCAGGCCGTAATGGCTGAGACTTTTCGCGGCCCCCCTGAGATTGGAGCGCACCGACAATTCGCGCAGCATCGCCGGACTCAGCGGCTTCAGACGATGGCCGGGCTCTGAAACGGTCGCGTCAGTCATGATCCAGGACTCGCCCTATTTGCTGAGAAGCTCTGCGACCTCGGCCCTGAGGAAGGCCCGGTCGCGCGGATTGTTGACGGGGTTGCCGGCGCGATGGCCGTGCAGCGACGGGATCGGATGCAGCACCGCCGATTTTGCGTTGACCAGCCTGCCGAGTTCGTCCTCGTTGTCGCGGACGTCGAAATAGCGGTCGGTCGCACCCGGCATCAGCAGCATATGTGCCTTGATCGCGGCCAGCGCCCGATCGAGATCGCCGCCGAACGAAGCGCAACGACTGATGTCACCGCGCTGCCAGATTCCGGCCTGCGCGAGGAGATCATTGGCGTCACGCCGGGCAAAGGTCGCGTCCCAGTTCCGGACCAGATAATCCTCGAGCGAGGTGAAGCCCGCTTCGCGCCAGAGCTCGTCGCGATAGAAGCCGTGCGACATCGCCCAGCCGGCATAGACGCGGCCCATGGCGCGATAGCCGGCAACGGGCTTCTCGACGAAGCGGCCGTCGCGGAAGGCGGGATCACCGGTCAGCGCAGCCTTCACACTTTCGAGGAAGACGTAATTATAGGGCGCGCAGCGCGCACTGCCGCAGACCACCGCGGCCCGCGCGACCATGTCAGGATGCAGCGCCGCCCAGTGATAGGTCTGCATGCCGCCCATCGACCAGCCATAGACCAGCGCGAGTTTTGTGATGCCGAAGCGCTCGGTCAGCAGCCGGTGCTGGATCGCGATGGCGTCGTGATAGGTGATTTGCGGGAATGGCGCCTCGCCAGAATTCGACGGCGAGGACGACAGGCCGTTGCCGAACAGGTTCGGGATGATGATGAAGTAGCGCGTTGGGTCGAGCACGCCATCGGGCCCGATCAGCCATTCCGTGTCGTAGTGTTGGGCGCTGAACGAGGTCGGGTAGAGGATAACGTTGTCCCTGGCGGGGCTGAGGGTGCCGTAGGTCTTGTAGGCGAGCTTCATCCCGGGAAAGACGGCGCCGGACTGAAGCGTGACGTCGCCGGCCTCAAAGATCTCGTAGTCGCGCTGCCCGGTCATGCGTCCAACTCCCGCTCACGCGGCCGCAGCATGCGCCCGCCGAGACAACGATGCATCGTTCGTGCCGGACCGGCAAACGCATCGTTGCGTTGCGCTTAATATCTGTACCTATAGTACAGTTATTAGGTCAGGACAAGGGGGTTTTGGTCGTCGTGCGTCAGGCGATGGCCGCGATGTATCGCTGCACGGACGCCGCGAATGCGGCCTTGGCACCTAAAGCGATGTTGCGGCCCCACCAGGCGCCGTAGATGCGGTCAAAGGCGAGCGGCTCCACAGCGGCCGCGATCCGCCGCACCGCGGCGGCGTTGAGCGGCATGTAGTTCGGATAGGAGTACATGAAGCTGACGAAGCGGCGGTCCATCGTCACCTGCGCAATGTCGCCCGTGAGCAGCGCGCCCTTGCCATCCGCACCGCGCGCATGGTGCAGCATGGTGGCGCCCGCGAAATGACCGCCGGTGCGCAGCAGCAGCACATCGTCGGCGATGCGCTGCTGATCGCCGGTCCAGTCCACGATCGAGGGATGCGGACGCGTCACCCATTGGCGATCATCGGCATGCAGATAGACCGGCACACCGCCAAACGCCTCACTCCAGTTCGCGAGCGCGCCATAGTAATGCGGATGCGAGATCGCGATCGCCTTCAGTCCGCCGAGCGCGCGCACATGCGCGATCGCCTCCGCCGTTGCCAACGGCACGCAATCCCACATTACGCAGCCATCGCTGACAGGAACCAGCAGCGCACGCTGGCCAATGGCAAAGCCCGGCTCGAGCGCGATACCGGTGAGGCCGAGATCCTCGCGCCAGGCAAGGCGGTGCCGTTCCGCCAACGCTTCGCGTGTGAGGAAGGTTTGGCCCTTCCAGTTCACGAACTGCCGCTCGTCCTCGCAGATCGGACAGGATGCGGGCGGTTTTTCGCTTTCAGGAAATTGCGCGCCGCAGGTTTCGCAGGTCCAGAGAGGCATGGCCATGATCCAGAGGAAGGGAGAGGACACCCACGAGATGAGGCCGTAGCCCTCCCACCGCGAGGGCGGAGGAACCAACCCGGCTAGCACATGTTACTTTCCGGTCCGCCCCGGCGCCAGTTGGCCGGTCATGTCAGCCCGTCTTGTCAGCCCTGCTTGTGCAAGACCATTTCCGCCGGCAGTCGCTCAACGTCTCGGTGGCATCGCGCTCCCCTCCCCGCCTCTGTCGGGCCATCTCGGCTACAAGTTCGGCTATGTCGCCGTGTTCGTGCTGGCGGCGATGTTCGGCGCCATCGCGATCGCCTGCGTGCTGATGATCCCCGCAAAGGCGATCGACGATCGCGCCTCGCGCGGCTGCAAGGACGATGCCCCCGACAGCGCGCCGGATGCGTTCACCACGCTGCTCAAGCACCGGGCGCGTCTCGTGCTGGCGCTCGCGCTCGCGCTTCTTCATCTCGGCACACCGGGCTGCGGCACCAGGTCGCGGTCACAGCGCGTCATTGCGAGTGGCTTATCACGCAATCCAGCGCTTTTGCGGTTGCGGAGCACCGGCCTGACGATACAACCTGCCGTAACTCGCCAACTCATCTGCCCTTCCCGATCGATGATCCAGCCTCAACTCTCATTCGATGGCGACCCGAATGGCCAGGCCTATGAAAGATGGCGCGAGCAGTTTTGCCGCCAGGTCGCCGACGTCGATTTTGTTCCGATCGGGGAAGGACGTGTTCACCGGACCATTTCGCCGGCCATCCTTCCGCGTCTCCGACTCTCGGCCTCGTTCGGCACGCCGATGTCCTTCGTATCGCTGGGGACGAACGACGAATTGGTGATCACGATGTCGCCGAATTCGGCGCTGAGCGGGGCCATGGGACGACGTCCGCTGGAGGTCGCCGCCGGCGACGTCACGATCGGCGACCCCTCGATCAAGGGCGCCCATATCACCCAGACGACACACGGCAACTTCCAGACCGCGCTGCTGCCGCGCAAGGCGCTGCTGCGCGCGTGCCCGAATGCCGAGGACCTGATCGCGCAGTCGATCCCCGGCGCCAATCCGATCACGTCGATGTTCCTCCGATATTACGACCTCGCGCACACTTATGCCGACAAGCTCGCGCCCGCGGAGCTCGATGCGGTCGCGCAGCATTTGTTCGACCTCTCCGTGCTGATGATCGGAGCGCGCGGCGATGTCGCCGAGCAAGCTCGCATGCGCGGCCTTGCGGCGGCGCGTCTCGAAACCCTCAAATCCGGCATCCTGGCCCAGCTCGACAACCCCGCGCTGTCGCTCACCGTCCTTTCAGCCGCGCACCGGATCAGCCCGCGCACGATCCAGTTGATGTTCGAGCAGGCCGGCATCACCTATAGCGGCTTCGTGCTGGAGCAGCGGCTGCTGCGCGCCGAGCGGCTGCTTCGAAATCCAAACCTGCGCACGCGCAAGATCATCGAGATCGCGCACCTCGCCGGCTTTCACGACGTTTCCTACTTCCACCGCGCATTCCGCCGCCGCTTCGGACGGACGCCCGACGACGTCAGGAAGCTCTCCGGCGAGATGGGCTAAGGAAACTCAACCACGATCTTGCCGAAGTGACCGCCCTGCTGCATCAGCCGCAACGCGTCCGGCACGGCATCGAAGCCGAACGCACGGTCGATGACCGGCTTCATGCCGTTGCGGCCGATCGCGGCCGTCATCCCCTCGAACATGCGGCGGCTGCCGACCGACAGGCCGATGACGTGCAGGTTCTTGGCGAACAGGGTCGGGATCGCGATCTGCTGCGAGAAGCCGGTGAGCACGCCGATCACCAGAATATTGCCACCGACCCTGATCGCCTCGAGCGACTGCGCAAAGGTATCCTTGCCGCCGACCTCGACGACGTGATCGACGCCGCCGCCGGTCCAGTCGGCCGCGGCCTTGCCCCATTCCGGCACCGAACGATAATTGATGGTGTGGTCGGCGCCGAGCGCCCTGGCACGTTCGAGCTTCTCGTCGCTCGACGACGTTACGATCACGCTCGCGCCGGCGAGCTTTGCGAATTGCAGCGCGAAGATCGAGACACCGCCGGTGCCCTGCACCAGCACGGTGTCACCGGGTTTCACCCTGGCCTCCTCGAACAGCGCGCGCCACGCCGTGAGGCCGGCGCAGGGCAGCGTCGCCGCTTCCAGGAATGAAAGGTGCGATGGAATGCGGCTGACGCCCTCGGCATCGAGCAGCATCACCTCCTGCAACACGCCCGGCCGCGTGCCGCCGAGCGCATAGCGGCGGCTGGTCGCCGACACCTTCCCGTCGATCCAGGACTGGAAGAACATCGGGCAGACACGATCGCCAACCGCGACGCGGGTAACGCCGTCGCCGACCGCGATGACTTCGCCGGCACCATCCGAGAACGGGATCAGCGGCAATCTCGTGACGCCGCCTTTGCCTTGCACCGTGAGCAGATCACGGTAGTTGAGCGATGCCGCCTTCATCCGCACCGCGACCTGGCCGGGGCCAGGCGTCGGTTCGGGCAGATCGGCCAGCTCCATCCCCTCGATCGACCAGTCACGCGCGACCTGCCAGACCTTCATCGCGACCGCTCCGTGCTTACGTTCCAAAATTCTTCTGGATCGCCTTGTCGAGCGTCTCGCCGCCGACGAAGCGCTGGCGGAGCTCGCGCTTGAGCAGCTTGCCGCTCGGGTTCTTCGGCAGGCTGTCGACGAAGATGACGCGCTTGGGCACCTTGAAATGCGCCATCTGGCCGGCGCAGTGCTTGATGACGGCGTCCTCGTCCAGCGTCTCGCCGGTCTTGACCACGACGATCGCGGTGACCGCCTCGATCCAGCGCGGATCGGGCAGCCCGACCACGGCAACCTCGGAGACCGCAGGGATGCGGTAGACCATCTCCTCGACCTCGCGGCTGGCGACATTCTCGCCGCCGGTCTTGATCATGTCCTTGACGCGGTCGACCACCGTGATGTGGCCCTCGGCATCGACGGTGGCGAGATCGCCGGAGTGAAACCAGCCGCCGGTGAATGCCGCCGCGGTCTTCACGGGGTCATTGTAATAGCCGGAGAGAAGATGCGGCGAGCGGTGCACGATCTCCCCGACCTCGCCGACTTTCACGTCTTCCATCGCGGTGTTGACCACGCGCGTCTCGACGTTGAGCACGGGCTTGCCGGCCGAGCCGGCCTTGCGCAGCTGGTCCTCGGGCCGCAGCACGGTCGCGAGCGGTGCGATCTCGGTCTGGCCGTAGAAGTTCCAGAATTTTACGGCGGGCAGGCGACGCTGGAGTTCGAGCAAGACTTCCACCGGCATGATCGAGGCGCCGTAATAACCCTTCTGAAGCGTCGACAGATCGGTCTTGTCGAAATTCGGCGAGCGCAGCATCGCGATCCAGATCGTCGGCGGCGCGAAGAAGGACGTGATCTTGTGCGCCTGGATCAGCGCCAGGATATTGTCGGCGGTCGGCTTGCCCGTGATCACGCCGGAGGCGCCGAGATAGATCTGCGGCCCCAGGAAGACGTCGAGCTGGGCGCAATGATAGAGCGGCAGCGCGTGCAGGAACTTGTCGTCCGCGCTCATGCCGCCGTCGATGATGCAGCTGACGTACTGCCACATCACGGCTTCATGGGTCAGCATCGCGCCCTTGGGCAGCGATTCCGTGCCGCTGGTGTAGACGATCTGGGCGAGATCGCGGCTGTCGACCGAGGTCTCCAGGAACGAGCCGTCGGGGCTGAGGAGATCGTCGAAAGTGGTGAGACCCGCGGGCGCCGTGGCCGGATCCTCGCCCGGCAGCCAGATCATCTTTACGACCGCGCAATCCCTGGCGCTTGCGGCCTTCGCCGGCTCGACGAAATCGGGGCCGGTCGCAAGCAGCTTCGCGCCGGAGCTTTTCAGGATGAAATTGATCTCATCCGGGTTGAGCATGAAATTGATCGGCACCAGCACCGCACCGATCCGCGCCAGCGCGAAGCGCAACGCCGCAAACGCGTGCGAATTGCGCGAGAGCACGGCAACGCGATCGCCCTTGCTGACACCGAGCCCGAGCAGGCCGCGGCCGAGCCGGTTGCAGATCGCGTCCATCTCGGCAAAGGTCCAGCTCACATCGCCGCAGCTCACTGCAAGCTTGTTCGGCTCGCGCCCCGCCGAACGGCGCAAGAGGTCGCCGATGGAATGCTCGCGCGCTTTCGAGATGGTGGCCGCGATGTCGCCGGTCATATGTTCCTCCGTGTGATGTCTTTATTTGCTGGATTTCTTGTTTGAAATCTTGCGTCTTGTTCTTGCGTTACCTTCGCCGGGCCGCCTGGGCGTGCTCCATGTACATGTGCTCGACCGACCGATCGAGCGAGGCGATTTTCTCGAAACCGCGCCGCCAGTCCTGCAAGTGCCGGCGCGTCCAGAGCACGCCCGCCTCGCGGTCGCGGCGGCGGATCGCGTCGATCAGATGGCGGTGCGCGGCGACGAGGCGTGGGCCGCCTTCGGCAACGCCGGTC
Source organism: Bradyrhizobium sp. Mp27 (assembly GCF_029953005.1). Taxonomy (NCBI): domain Bacteria; kingdom Pseudomonadati; phylum Pseudomonadota; class Alphaproteobacteria; order Hyphomicrobiales; family Nitrobacteraceae; genus Bradyrhizobium; species Bradyrhizobium sp. Mp27. The sequence goes on from NZ_JASAUS010000011.1 coordinate 55,075, forward strand.
ACGATCATCTCTGTGGTCGGATAGAACAGCTGCGCCGCCGGCTCGCGTGCGAGCTGGAGCACGCGGTTCTGCGAGGCCTTGGCGACCAGCACGTGGAATTCGGCATCGCATTCGGCAAGCGCGGCGGGATCGCCGACCACGGCCTCGCTGCGCACGAGATTGTTGGTGAGCTCGACGAGGTTCTCTTCGGTCGCGCGCTCCACCGCGCCTTCGATGCTCGCTACCTCTAGCGTCATCGAGGCCTCGTAGAGCTCGCGGAACGTCACCTCGTGCAGCACCAGTGCGCGGCTGAGGCGGCTTGCGAGCTTGGTGTAGCGCGGCAGGCAGGCGTGCAGACGGCGCGAGGAATCGCGGCTGATCAAGCCGCCTTCCTCCAGCACGCGGATGCCTTCGCGAATGGTCGAGCGGTTGACGCCAAACTGGCGCACCAGATCATGCTCGGTGCCGATGGGATCGCCGGGCTTGATGCGCCCATTGACGATCTCGCGCTCGATGGCGTCGGCGACTTTCTGATAGGCCGGCGCAACATCGATCGGACGGAAGAGCGGCGAAACCGGCACGGTAGCCCCCAATGGCGATTGTCCGACAAACTATAGGATCGCCCCGAAGACGCGTCAAACTGCGTCATTCATGCCGCAGATGCAGCAAATTGACTCCTGGGGGACCTCGCTCTAACTTTGTCGGACAAAGGGACAGAATAGTCCCGTACAAGAGGAAACGTATCCATGAGACCTATCGCAGCACTCGTGTCTGCGGCCGGCTTGCTGTCGGCTGCCCTGATCGTCCCCGCCTCCGCCCAGCAGACCCCGCTCAAGATCGGCGTGCTCTCGGACTTCTCCTCGGTCTATTCCGACATCGGCGGTCAGGGGAATGTCGAGGCCACCAAGATGGCGATCGAGGATTTTGGCGGGCAGATGTTCGGCAAGCCGATCGAGATGGTCGCAGCCGACGTGCTCAACAAGCCCGACGTCGCCTCCACCATCGCGCGAAAATGGTGGGAGACCGAGGGCGTCGACATGATCATCGACCTGCCCACTTCCGCCACCGCGCTCGCGGTGATGGAGCTGTCGAAGCAATATGAGAAGATCATGATCGTGACGGACGCGGCGAGCTCCGACATCACCGGAAAGTCCTGCTCGCCGTACACGGCGCACTGGACTTACGACACCTATGCCAACGCGCACACGGTCGGCGGCGCTATCGTCAAGAACGGCGGCGACACCTGGTTCTTCCTCACCGCCGATTACGTGTTCGGCCATTCGGTCGAGCGCGACACCGGCGACGTCGTGAAGGCGGCCGGCGGCAAGGTGCTCGGCAGCGTCAAGCATCCGCTCAACACGGCCGATTTCTCGTCCTTCCTGCTGCAGGCCCAGGCCTCCAAGGCCAAGATCATCGGGCTCGCCAACGGCGGCGGCGACACCATCAACGCGATCAAGCAGGCCGGCGAGTTCGGCATCGTCGCCGGCGGCCAGAACCTGGCTGCGATCGTGATGTTCATCTCCGACGTGCACAGCCTGGGGCTCAAGCTCGCGCAGGGCTTGATCATCACCGAGGCCTATTACTGGGACCTCAATGACAAGACCCGCGCCTTCGGCAAGCGTTTCCAGGAGCGTATCAAGCGCATGCCGACGATGAACCAGGCCGCGACCTACAGCGCCACGCTGCACTACCTCAAGGCAGTGCAGGCCGCCGGCACCAAGGACACCAAGACCGTGATGGCCAAGATGCGCGAGTTGCCGGTGAAGGATGCCTTCACCGACAACGGCATCCTGCGCGAGGACGGCCGCATGGTGCACAGCATGTTCCTGTTCCAGGTGAAGAAGCCCGAGGAATCCAAGGGCCCGTGGGACTATTACAAGCTGCTCGCCGAAGTGCCGGCCGACCAGGCGTTCCGGCCGCTGAAGGACGGCGGCTGCCCGCTGGTGAAGTAACGCCGACAACGACGGACTTGCATCGCCAAGCGCGGTGCAGGTTCTCTAGCGCCGTCGCAAATCCGATGGGCTGTGGCCGAACTTCCTGCGGAACACCGTGCTGAAATAGGACGAGCTGCTGAAGCCCAGCTGATAGGCGACCTCGGTGATCGACAGCGACCGCAGTTCCGGCCGCGTCAGCACGTCGTAGCAGCGCTGCAGCCGGCGATCCAAAATCCATTCGGACACCGAGACATCGGTCAGCCGAAAGAGATAATGCAGATGCCTGAGCGAGACGCCATTGCTCTTCGCAATCTTCTCCAGCGACAGATCCGCATCGGTGAGGTGCGCCTCGATCCAGGCCTTGACCGAGCGCAGGCGGGCCTGCGCAGCGCTCGCATCCTCGGAGAATTCGTCGCGCTCGCCCATGTCGAGCGCGAGCGCCAGCACGTCCATCAGCTCACCGCCCAGTCGCGTTCTCGCGGTCTCGTCCAGCGGCGCGCCCTCCGCGGCGAGCGTCGCACAGAACTCGGCGGCGATCCGGCCAAGTCCGCGGCTCGTCGCCATCGTCGTCACGACCGGCAGCCGTCCCTCGCTGAAGCGCGCCGAGAATTCCGCGCGCGGAATCTCAAGATAGAGCGATCGTACCTTGCCGACGCATTCGAGGTCATAGGCCTCGGAGGCCGAGAAGATCGCGCTCACGCCGGGATTCGACAGCAGGGTCTGGCCGGCCTGAAGCACGTTGACCCGGCCCTGCTGAACGAATTCGACGTAGTAGCAATCCTTGTCGAGCTTCGCGATATGCCGCTCGCGGCGCGAGATGCGCTGCTCCGACAGCAGGACGTCCGTCATCGTCACCGCGCCGAACCGCGCCTCGCGGATGAAGCCGTGATAGTCGGACCGCTCCTCGGCATTCACGTCGACATGGACGTAGACATCGCAGATCGCGCCTTGCCACGCGGCGTAGCGTTTGGACGGCTCCAGATCGTCTGTCGAAAACACCAGGTTCATCGTCCGCCCATCCGTTGCGCCGCCATGATGAACGTCGTTTGTGCATCGCACAAGCTGGCCACGCATCGAGATTCTAGAGGGCCGCCGCCTACACGCAAGACCGTTTGCGCGGAGAAGCAAAAGCTTTGCGCTCCGGAGCAAGCCGCGCTCCGGCATGTGGCCTATGAAGAACAAAAAGCAGTCCACAAAATAGGCGGGAAACGTTCGCTTGCGTCAGGTCCAGTCAACTGCTGCACAGCTTGCCGTGCCGCCCGAATGGCGATGCCCGTGAGCAGGGCCTTGTCATCGCAAATCACAACGCGGTTCACGCAGCCGGTCAAAACCATCGCCGATATCGAGGCGTTGGAGCAGCGGCCTTACGATTCGCTGGTCCCTTCCCGCAATCTGCTCGATCTCTTCGAGGCCACGGCGCACCTGCATCCCGATCGGCCCGCACTGACGGTGCTGACCAAAGGCTCGCGCGAGCCGGGCGACGCGACGCTGACGCACCGGCAATTGCTTGCGGAGATCATCCGCGCGGCCAATCTGTTCCGGTCGCACGGGATCGGCGAGAGCGGCGGGACCGCCGCGTTCCTCTGTCCGATCCTGCCGCCGCTGTTCCCCGCATTGCTCGGCGCCCAGGTCGCGGGCGTCGCCAGCTCGATCAACTATCTCCTGAACGAAGACGCAATCGCCGACTTGCTCGAGGCGCAGAATGCGACTGTGCTGGTGATCCCGGCCGAAGCGGCCGATCGCGCGATCTGGGCCAAGGCGGCCAACGTCGCGAAACGCGTCCCGTCGCTGAAGACCATTTTTGTGATAGGCGCGAACGGTCCGCTGCCTGGAGGATTTCTAAACTTCAATGAGACGGCCGCGAGCGCGCGCGGCACACTGGACTTCGCACCTTCGACCGATCGCAATGCGATCTGCGCCCTCTTCCACACCGGCGGGACCACCGGACGACCTAAGCTGGTTCGGCTGACACATGGCAACCAAATCCATGCGGCCTGGAGCTTTGCGCAGGTCCACGGACTGGATGAGCTGGATGCCGCCGTGAACGGTTTTCCGCTGTTTCACGTCGGCGGCACCATGACGCTCGGCCTGTCGATTCTCGCTGCCGGCGGTCATGTGATCATTCCCTCGCCGTACAGCCTCAGAAGTCCCGAAGCGATTCGCGACTATTGGCACACGGTGGAGCGGTTTCGCGCGACCATCGTGAGCGGAGTGCCGACTTCGATTGCCGCTCTTGCCGAGGTGCCGATCGGGTCCTCCGATGTCCGCACCGTTCGCATGGCGCTCACCGGCGGGGCCGTGGCTCCCAAGGCTGTCAGCGACAGGTTTCAGGCGCGGACCGGGATTACCTTGTTCGAGACCTACGGGATGACAGAAACCGCGGCCGCGATCGCTTTCAATCCCGGCCGTGGCACTCCCGTGCAAGGCAGCGTCGGCTTCAGGGCGCCGTTCGCAAAGACCAAAATCGTCGCTCTGACTGATGCCGAACTGAAGACAGAGTGTCCGCCTCTCACGAGCGGTCTTGTCCTCGTGAGGGGACCGCAGGTGTTTCCCGGATACGTCGATCCCCAGCACAACAAGGGCGTGCTCACCGACGACCACTGGATCGTCACCGGCGACGTCGGCTATCTCACCTCGGATCAACGCCTCGTGCTGACGGGGCGCGAGAAGGACCTCATCGTACGAAGCGGTCACAACATCGACCCTGCCGCAATCGAGGACGTCGCGAACGCCTTCCCCGGTGTCCAGATGAGCTCGGCCGTCGGCATGCCCGACGCCTACGCGGGAGAGGTTCCAGTTCTCTTCGTAGTGCCCTCCCCCGGACAGACAATCGATCTGGCGCAATTGCGCGAGCATCTCGAACACAACGTCAATGAGCCTCCTGCGAGGCCAAAGCGCGTCGTCCTGCTCGAAGCTCTTCCGGTTACCGCCGTCGGGAAGATCTTCAAGCCCACGCTTCGCGATCTCGCCGTCCGGGAAAAGGTCAGGACCGAGATCGATCGCATCTTCGGCCCCGACACCGCGGCGGATATCCTCGTCGAGAAAGACGAGAAGCTCAACACAGTCGTCAGCATCTCGGTCCATTCCGGTGATCTGGATCGAACAAAGATGCTCGTCGAAAGCCTTGCAACGCTTCCACAAACCTATCGCATTGAGAACCGATCGTCCTGACGGTCGCGCAACAGCCGGGTCGAAGAAAGGCAAGACGGGGATGAAGCGCTTTCGTTTCAATCAGCAAGAGATCGTCTTCGCAGTCTTCGCGCTGCTGTTCCTTGTGTTTTCGATCTTCCTGCGCGGCTTTCTGACGCCGGACAACATGCTGACGCTGCTTCAGAACGTGGCAGTGCTCGGCATCCTTGGCCTTGCCATGGCAATCGTCGTGATCGGACGCGGCATCGACATCTCGCTGATCGCAGCCCTTGCGGTGCCGCCGGGACTGGTGCTCCAGATGGTGCAGAACGGTCACTCGCTACCGGCCTCGCTGCTGACCGCCGTCCTGCTCACGATTGCCTTTGGCCTCGTCAACGGCTGGCTGATCGCCTATGCCGAAGTCGCGTCGCTGTTTGCGACGCTGGCAACGGGCCTGTTGCTGGCCGGGCTCGGGCAGACCGCACTGTTCCAGCTCGACGTCGTGCAATGGAGCCCCGGCATGGACGGCTTCGAGCGGCTCGGACAGGGCACCATTCTCGGCATTCCGACGTCGATCTGGATGTTCGCAATCGCCTGCATCGTGGTCGCGTTCCTGCTGCGCCAGACGCGCTGGGGCGCCTATATCTACGCAATCGGCGACAACCCCTACGCCGCGCGTGTCACCGGCATTCCCTCACGCCCGATCATCGTCCTGCAATATGTGATCACCGCCCTGATCGGCTGCTTTGCCGGCCTCGTGATGGCGGCATCCGTCAACTCGATGCCGACCCGCATCTTCAACTCGACGCTGATCTATGACGTCATCCTGGTCGTCGTGCTTGGCGGTATCGGGCTATCAGGCGGCCGGGGCGGCGTGCTCAACGTCGTCATCGGCACGCTCGTGATCGGAACGATGCTCAACGGCATGACCATCATGGACATCTCCTACGCCGGGCAGAATCTCATCAAGGGCGTGGTGCTGCTGCTCGCCGTCATCACGGATTCCTTCCTGAATCCGCGCAACGAGGAAACGGCACAACAGGGCGACATCTAAGCGATCCAACAATAACGACAACCACAACCAAGGAGGAAGCAATGAAGCATTTCGGCAGCCCGACAAAGGCACTTGTGGCCGCACTGGGTCTCGCGGCAATGACCGCGCCGGCCCTCGCCCAGCAGGGTCTGGACGAACCGTTCCAGAAGCCGTTCAAGGAGGCACTGGCCGGCAAGACCGTGGCCTATGTGCCGGTCGCCATGAATTTCGACCTCACCGAGGGCTGGTATGCCGGACTGAAGAAGGAGCTCGAGCCGTTCGGCGTCAAGTTCGTGATCCGCGACGCCAACTGGAACACCAATGCCGGCGCGCAGGCGGTCACCTCGCTGATCTCGGAGAAGCCGGCAGTGATCGTGGTTCATAATCCGGACGTGCAGACCTACGCCAAGCTGCTGCAGCGAGCCGAGAACGAAGGCATCTACGTCATCCAGATCAACATGGGCTCGGCCTATCGCAGCTCGGCCTTCGTCGGTGCCAATTGGGTCGAGATCGGCGAACGCCAGACCGAAGGCGTGGTCAAGGCCTGCGAGGGCAAGTCCAACAAGATCGCGATCATCCAGGGTGCGCTGTCGGCCGCCGCGAGCGCCTATACGCTGAAGGGCGTCGAGAACGTGCTCGCCAAGCATCCTGAAATCAAGGTGGTGTCGAGCCAGGCCGCCGATTGGGACGCCGCCAAGGCCAAGGCGATCACCCAAACGGTGCTGAAGCAGAACCCTGACCTCTGCGGCATCGTCGGCTTCTGGGATGGCATGGACATCGGCACGGCAGCGGCCGTCAAGGAGGCCGGCCTCACCGGCAAGGTGTTCGTGGCAACTTCCGGCGGCGGCGAGCGCAAGGGCGCGTGCGAACTGGTGAAGTCGGGCGCGTTCGATCTCAACATGAGCTACGACGTACCGACCCAGGCCGCGCAGATGGCCGGCACCATCAAGTGGCTGCTGTCGTCGGGTGTCAAGCCTGGCTCCGTCAAGGGCTCGGAATACACCACGCTGATTCCGATCACCAAGGAGAACGCCGACAGCCAGATGGCCTGCTGGAATCTCAGCGACCTCAAGAAATAATCGTCGCGACGCAAGACCCTGGCGTCCCGGACGATCTCACGTCCGGGACGTGGTCTCGAAACTTGCAAGGTCCCGGAATTCCGATGCGCGACACTCTGACAAGCCTGCGTTACCGCTACTGGCCCGATCATCTCCTCGGTGAAATCCTGTCCAAGCGATGGACCGAGACAGCTATCCCGGTCATCCTCCTCCTGATCGTCGGCCTCGCGCTCAGCCGGTCCATCGACAATTTCCTGTCGCCGGCCAGCCTTGCCGACACCGCGCGCCAGGCTGGAGAGATCGGCTTCATCGCGCTCGGGCTGGCGCTGGTCGTTATCGTCGGCGGCATCGATCTCTCAGTCGGTTCGATCTTCGCACTGACCGATTTCTGTGCCCTCTATCTGCTCGACGTGCTGGGCTGGCCGGTCCCGGCGGTGGTGGCCGCCACCCTGCTTTGCGGCGCACTGCTCGGCGCCGTCAACGGCATCCTGATCGGATATTTGCGACTGCGGGCCTTCATCACCACGCTGATCACCCTGATCATCTACCGCTCGGCCTACGATCTCCTGATCCAGCGCTACTCCAACGCGATCGCGTCGGCCTTCCCCGACATCCCGTCCTGGGATTTCATCGGCAGCGGCAGCGTCTTCGGCATTCCGACCGTGGCGCTCGTCTATATCGTCATCGCCATCTTCGGCCATATCTTCATGACCCGGCTGCGCCCGGGCTGGCACATCACCGCGATCGGCGGCTCGCGTCGTTCAGCTTACAATTCCGGCATTCCCGTCCGCCGCACCATCGCGCTTTGCTACGTCGCAAGCGGTGTCCTCACCAGTATCGGCGCGCTGTTCTTCGCGTCGCGGCTCGGCACCGTCGGTGGCGACATCGGCGTCGGCCTTGAGGTGATCGTGCTGACGGCGACAGTGCTCGGCGGCATCACGCTCGGCGGCGGCAAGGGCTCGGTCGCCAAATCGGCGGTCGGGGTGCTGATCGTGCTCCTGATCACCAATGGCCTGACCACCATGAACGCGCGCGGTGGCGTCAACCGGATGGCGCTTGCCGGCATCCTGCTGGTCGCCGCGATGGTCGATATCCGCTGGCAGAAGAATCGGACGCGCATCATCAGCAAGGTCTACGTGGCCCCCACCTATCACGCGCTGCCGCCACCGCCGCCGACCGAGATCGGGCAAGGCGGCCCGTTCGAGCAGAACGACAAGCTGCGCAACGTCGAGGCGATCGGTCTCGGCCGCATCGAGGCACCGGAGGACGTCATCCTCGATCGCCACGACAATCTCTATGCGGGTTCGCGCCATGGCGACATCATGCGCTTTCTCGCACCCGACTATCAGAAGATGGAGGTGTTCGCCCATATCGGCGGCCAACCGCTCGGCATGGCCTTCGACCGCGAGGACAATCTCTACGTCTGCATCGGCGGCATGGGGCTCTATCGCATCAAGCCTGACGGCACGGTGGAAAAGGCGACCGACGAGACCAATCGCAGCATGCGCTCGGTCAACGACGACAGCCGTCTGCGGCTCGCCGACGACCTCGACATCACCGACGACGGGTTGATCTTCTTCTCCGAGGCCACCGTGCGTTACGAGATGGACGAGTGGCCGATCGACGGCCTCGAGGCGCGCGGCAATGGCCGCATCATCTCCTACGACACCAAGACCGGCGTGACGCGCACCGAGCTGCGCGGCCTCAAATTCCCCAACGGCATCTGCGTCGCCAGCGACGGCCAGTCGATCCTGTTCGCCGAAACCTTCGGCTGCTCGATCAAGCGCTACTACTTCGCCGGGCCAAAGAAAGGCAAAGTCGAGGTGGTCATGGACAATCTGCCGGGCTACCCCGACAACATCAATCTCGCCTCCGACGGCAATTACTGGCTGGCGCTGGTCGGCATGCGCAGCCCCTCGCTCGACCTCGCCTGGAAGATGCCCGGCTTCCGCCGCCGCATGGGCAAGCGCGTGCCGGTGGACGAATGGCTGTTCCCCAACATCAACACCGGCTGCGTGGTCAAGTTCAACGAGCAGGGCAAGATCGTCGAATCGTTCTGGGACCTGCGCGGCGAAAACCATCCGATGATCACCTCGATGCGCGAGCATCGCGGCTATCTCTATCTCGGCGGCATCCTCAACAACCGGATCGGCCGCTACAAGCTCGAAAATGCCGATCCGAACTTCGTCCAGTACGACAAGCGATGGGGGAAGCAATCGTGATCGCGGCCGTCAGGGAGTTCGCCAACCGCTTTCTCGGGCGCGGCGACGCCACCATCACCGTACCGTCCTTCGACGGCGCATTGAAGCCCAACCAGAAGCTGGAATCCGCCGAAACCTTGCTGACCTGCGAGGCGCCCGAAGACCTCGCCACCGATGGAAGCAACCTCTTCATCGCGGACGGCCTACGCCTGATGTGCCTCGATGGCGCCTCGGCATCGGAGGTCCGCAGCTTCGAGCGACCGATCTCGGCACTGTGTGCCCTCCCCGGCGGCGGTCTTGCGGTTACGCTCGGGGGACGCGAGGTCCGGCTCTACGCAAGCCCCTCGGCCGGGCAGCCAAGCGTGACGTTTGCAGATAGCGCGTTCAATGCCGTCAACGCGCTGACGCTCGCGGACGACAACACGCTGATTGCGACGGACGGCTCGGCGACATGCGGCGTCGAAGACTGGGCACGCGACCTGATGGAGCTCAACCGGAGCGGCCGGGTGTTCAGGCTCGATCCCGCCAGCAAGACCGTGACACCGCTGGCTCAGGGGCTCGGCCATGCCTTCGGTGCCTGCGCGCATGGCAACGGCGTGCTGGTCAGCGAGAGCTGGCGCCACCGCCTCGTCCTTGTTGCGCCGGGAGCACCGCCGCGGACCTTGCTCGCTCACCTTCCCGTCTACCCCTCGCGGCTGTCAAAGGCGGCGGGCGGCGGCTACTGGCTCACCGCCTTCACGGCGCGCACCCAGCTGATCGAGTTCGTGTTGCGCGAACCTGCTTACCGCAAGCGAATGATGGCCGAGATCGATCCGGCTTACTGGGTTGCCCCGCGCCTGCGCTCGGGCTTCTCGTTCAAGGAGCCGATGCAGGGCGCGCACATCAAGACCATGGGCGTGATCAAGCCGTGGGCGCCGCCGCGCTCCTATGGCCTCGTCATCCGACTCGATGCAGATGGCCAGCCGCTCTATTCGCTGCACAGCCGGGTCGACGGCGCCAATCACGGTATCGTTGCGGCGATCGAGATGGGCGGCGATCTCGTCCTGATCGCCAAGGGACCGGGCCGCGTGTTGCGACTGCCGCTATCCGGTCTTGCCGAGGAGTTCCGCTCATGAGCGACATCACACTCTCGCTGCGCAAGGCTACAAAACTTTACGCCGGCGTGCCCGCCATCGACGGGGTCGACTTCGACCTCCGCCGCGGCGAGATCCACGCGCTGGTCGGCGAGAACGGCGCCGGCAAATCGACACTGACCAAGGTGATGGCCGGCGTGGTGACACTGACGTCAGGGACCATGACGATCGACGGCGCCGACGTCGCGCCACGGACACCGCTGGAGGCGCGCAATCTCGGCATCGCCATGGTGTTCCAGGAAAACAGCCTGGTGCCGACCATGACTGTCGCGCAGAATCTGTTTCTCGGGCAGGAGAAATTCTATAACCGCCTGCGCGGCATCTACATCGCTGCGCAGCAGTTCCTGCAATCGCTCAATTTCGACGTCACGCCGACCGCCACCGTCGGCGGTCTCGGCGCCGCCAAGAAGCAGATGGTGGAGATCGCGCGCGCGGTTTTGCACCGCGCCAAGGTCATCATCTTCGACGAGCCGACGGCGTCGCTGACGCCGGAAGAGAAGAAATACTTCTTTGACCTCGTCCGCGATCTCAAGAAGCGCGGGGTCTCGATCGTCTTCATCTCGCACGCCCTGGAAGAAGCTTTGCTGCTCGCCGATCGCATCACGGTTCTGCGCGACGGCAAGCACGTCGTCACCGACGATGCCACCAACTTCGACCGCGCGGCGATCGTGCAGGCTATGGTCGGGCGCGACCTCTCCAACACGCTCTACGGTGCGCGAAAGAGCAGCGTGCGGCCGCCCGGCGTGCGCGTGCTCACCGTGCAGAACCTGAAGATGGCGCCGATGGTGAAGAACAATTCGCTGTCGGTATTCGCGGGACAGATCACCGGCGTATTCGGCCTCGTCGGGGCCGGCCGCACCGAAACGTTCAAGATCGTCTCCGGCGTGCTGAAGCGCGACTTCTTCCATGGCGGCGAGATCCTGCTGCACGACAAGCCGGTGCGCTACCGGGTACCGGCACCGGCGGTGAAGGCCGGCATCGCCTATGTGACCGAAGACCGCAAGGTCGAAGGCTTCTTCGAGACGTCCTCGATCGCACGCAACATCTATCTCGGCCTTCTGTCGAAATTTCCCAAGGGCCGCATGATGCTGTCGCGGCGGGAGAACGAGGCGATCGGCAGGACCTGGATCGAACGGCTCAAGGTTCGCGCGATCGGCAACGACGGCAAGGTGGTCGAGCTTTCCGGCGGTAATCAGCAGAAGGTCGTGATCGCCAAATCGCTGGTTCAGGAGCCCGACCTGATCATCTTCGACGAACCCACGCGCGGCGTCGACGTCGGCGCCATCGTCGAGATCCACGAGTTGATCAACCAGCTCGCCGACGAGGGCAAGGCGGTCGTGGTCATCTCATCCTACCTGCCCGAGATCATGGCGCTCTCCGACCGCATCCTGGTCTCGCGCCAGGGCAAGGTCGTGGAGGAATTCTCCGCATTGGAGGCAACGGAGGAGAGGATCATGTACGCCGCGATTCACTGAGCATGACGGTCTACGGCTTGTGCGCTTTCTGGCGCAGCGCCTCGATGAGGCGCAGCTTTAGTTCATCTGCGGCCTTCTGGTTGACGTCCTGGCCGATCTGCGCGCTCGCCTGCGCCAGCGCATCGGACTTTTCCATAAACTTCCGGCCAGCAGGCTGGGCATAGAACGCCTCGATCTGGCGCAGCTCTTCGACGGTGAAGTTTTGGGCATAGAGCGCGGCGATCTGGTCGATCATCGAGGCAAAGAACGGCGCGTAGATGTCGGAGCCCGGCGCCGTCATTGCGTCATAATCGCGCTCGATCTCAGGCCGGTCCTGTGCGACCACGGGTCTCAGCTTGAGCAGGAGCTGCGGGAGGGCCGCGCGATACTGATCTGCGATCTTCAGCGTGGCGACGAGTTTTCGCGCAGCATCCATCGCCTCGGGCGACGGCCCTTGCGCCGACGCGTTGCAGACGAGGAGCAGGAGGGCGCCGGCAATCGTCAACAAAAATCTCGACATGCATCTCTCCCGAAAAATCGTCCCGGCGACGCGATGTGTTCTCAGCGGCGAGCCGGAGCCGCGCCGATGACCGTTACCGGCACGCCTTCGGCGGCGGCCTCCGTCTCGTCGTCGACATCCGTCACCTTGACGAAGAGGCTGGGCACCCGCTCGGCGCGGTCGAGCAGCCACGCCGCCCCGAACATGATGACGAAGCCGGCGAACGAGACGGCGAGTTGCTCCCAGACGCCCCTGGTGAATTGCATCAGGATCCAATGCGCCGAGAACGACAGGAACACGCTGAGGCAAAAGATCGGCAGCGAATGCTGGCCGCAGAGGATGACCGGGTGCAGCCATTTCGAATGCAACGCTTTCCAGTGGCGCGGGATGAAATAGGTCACCCAGATCGCCAGCGCCAGAAAGTGCGTGAAGCGCAGCATGTCGAGGTCGGTCTTGTCGATCGGGTAGATCGCCTTGATCATCCATTTCGGGATCAGGGCCTCGAGCGCGGGGATGTGCCAGGTCATCACGATCAGGAACGCGAAGGCGAGCCAGGCCGCCGCCAGTCCCATCACCGCCTTCGACCACACCCATGTTGCGATCTTGTCGATCTGGCCGACGCCACACCAGGCGGCGAACACGAACATCAGCTGCCAGCAGAACGGGTTGAAGTACCAGGTCGTGCCCGGCGGATAGGAGGCGATGTTCCAGTCGAACCGGCGCGCCAACACATACAGCACCACGGACGCAGCCAGCGTCAGGTTCGGCCGGCGCACCAGGCCCCACACGATGAAGGGCGCGGCGAGCACCAGCGTGATGTAGAGCGGCAGCACGTCGAGATTGACCGGCTTGTAGCGCAGCGAAAGCGCCTGACCTATCAGGATGTCCGGATGGTCGAGAAAATTGTGAACGTTGAACTCGTCCGCATACATCGGGTTGTCGAACCTCCTGACCGTGCGCGCGATCTGCGCAGTGAACAGCAGGAACAGCATGATGTGGGCAACGTACATCTCGCCCGCGCGCCGCCACAGCCGCTTCAGCGCGGCGAGAAACCAGCCGCCGGCGACGATCGGCCCGTAGATCCAGCCGACCAGATAGCCGGAGATGAAGACGAAGAACTCGGCGGCGTCGCTGAAGCCGTAGTTGCGCAAGGTCAGCCAGGCCACGACGTCGTGTGGGATGTGATCGAGGAAGATCATCCACAACCCGATGCCGCGGAAGAGATCAAGCCGCAAATCGCGCTCGACCGGCGCCAACAAAGCTGACTGGTCCCGTGTGATCATGGCCCCGCCTCGTCCGGTGGGCGTCGCGCCGTCGCGGCGCCGATAGATCGGATGCTAAAAAGTGCAAATCAAAAGTCACCTGGCCCTGCGGCTAGTGCCGACGGTAGCCGACCTTGGCGTCCGTGCAAGGGGCTTCGTCATCGGGGCGCGCAGACCGCGTCCGGCAAATCATGAGACCTTGAACGGCGCCGGCAGGAGGTGGTGGTCGTCCCTGCAAAATGTCGAAAACAACCCCATGCACAGTAGAGACGGTCTCTTAAGTCCTTGCTTTGCCTGCGAAACTCAAACGGCCCGTCGGGCAAAAAATCAGCCGGGCGGTACGATCGCACGCCAGGGAGGGAGCAGGGTCAGGTCAGCGCGCCGCCCCGGGCGAGCATCTCCGTCAGCATCGCCTCGGCCCTGTGCTGGAGCGGCAGCGCGCCGCTCTCGGAGGCGATCGCGATGGCCGCGCGCAGGGCGGCGATGATCGCGGCCTTGTTCGCCGCATCCGTCGGCGGCGTCACCACGGCCTCGCCGAACAGGGCCTCGGCCTCGAGGCCGGAGAACCCCTGCTGGCGGGCGGTGTTGCGCGCCTCGCGCAGCATGTTCTGCGCGGCCTGGACGTCGCCGAGGCGGAAGGTTGCGAGCGCAAGATAGATCGAGCTGCGCAGCACCGCCGAGGTGTAGCCGACCGCCTTCGCCTCCTCGCGCGCCTCGGCCAGCATGCCGCGCGCCCGGTCGAACAGCCCCTGCTCCAGATAGGCGATGCCGAGATGGCAGGCGAGCACCGGCACGAACAGCCGGATGCCGTGCTTCTGCGCCAGCACAAAACCGTCTTCGAGAATGGCAGCGGCCGCGGCAGGATCGTTGCGGCCGAGTTTCAGCCAGCCGCCGCTATAGGCGGCGGCGACGCGGTCATAGGGGCGGTTGGTCTCTTCCGCGATCGCCGAAGCTTGTTGCTGGAACTGCTCGGCGGCGTCGAGTTCGCCCATGACGGTGTGGGTGAAGCTCTTCATCATGCAGCAGAGGAGGAGTGTGTATTTTGGGGGAGTGGCAAACGGCGCGCTCGCTTCGGGTCCCATGAGATTAGCGCGGCCTTGCGCCAACGTCTGCTCCGCTTCGCGATATCGACCGGCAAGAAAATAGGCCTGTCCCAGATTGTATTGTGCAAGGTTGCGCCAACCCGGGTTGCCTGACTTCTCGGCGAGGCCAACGACCTCCTGGCCGAGCGCAACCGCTTCAGTTGGCGTTCCGTAGAAATTCTGTCCACCCGCCATGACGGTCATGGCGGCGACCTTTCTTCCAATGTCGTCAATTCCACTAGCCCGGCGTTCGGCCTCTTTTCCGAGATCGATCCACTCGGCAACCTGACCGGACCAGATGAATGCCATTCGCGCCTCCATCCGGAGGTCAATTGCATCTGCCTCCCGCGAGAGAGTCATCGGCATCTTGTCGAGCGAACTCATCGCGATCCCGAAATAGTCGACCGCATCGGCATACGCCGAGCGCACAAGACATTTCTGCGCGGCACCTCTCCCGTACCCGAACGCTTTCAGCCAATCCTTCGCGCGCATTGCGTGGTAGCAAAGCGTGTCAGGACCGTCGCTCCATGTCTCGTCGCTTTCGAAGGCCGCAAGTATTCGCCCATGTATATTTACGCGCACCTTTTCGACCATCGACTCGTAGGTCACTTGGCGGACCATCTCGTGCTGGAACTCGATCGAGTCCTCAAGTTCACTATCGATCCTGACGAGGATCTCGGCTCGGTCGAGCGCTCCGAGGCAATCCTGGAGAATGTCTTCGGGCAGCGCGGCGACGTTCCGCAGCATCATCACGCTCGAGCGCGGCCCCAGCGCCGCCGCTATTTGGAGAACCGAGCGCTCCTGCCTTGAGACACGATCGAGCCGCGCCGCAATCACCCCCTGAATGCTGGTAGGGATGCCGAGCTCGTCAATAGGTCGAACGAGCGCAAGGTCACCCCACTGACCGCGAAGCGTGCCACTATCTTTCAGTCCACGGCAGACTTCCTCGAGAAATAGAGGAACGTTGGCAGTATGAGAGATGATCCGGTTCTTCAAATCGGTGTTCATCGCCGACGGTCCGAGCATATCGGCCAACATGGCCAATCCCGAATCGTCATCCAGGGGGCGCATTGCAATCACTTCCGCATGGCAGCGTGCGATCCACTCGGGCATGCCGTTCGGCCTGCTCGTGAGAAAAACTATCAGGTTGGGACTCTGTAACGACGCGATTGCAGCAACAACCGCATCGCTGGCTCGGTCGATCCAGTGCAGGTCCTCGATGAGAAGAACCGTACGCTGATGAAAGGCCAGGCTTTGCACGATAGCGCAACTTGCATCGGAAATGGCACGCGCGCGCGCGTAAGGCTCCAGCTCACTCCAGCGATGATCCGCGACCGGAATATCCAATATGGAATCGATCGCGAACTGATGGATTGCCGGCAACTCCTTTCGGATGTCGACCAGACTATCCGAATCTCTGGCGGCAACTTCGAAGATCGAAAGTATGGCGCGCTTGAGCGCGCTGAACGGCACGCCCTGAAGGTTCGGACTACACTCGGCGTCAATCAGCCGCCAGCCATCGGCCTTGAGCTCCTGGGCGAACTCATGCGCGAGCCGCGATTTTCCGATGCCTGCATCGCCGATCAGCAGGACCGTCTGCCGGCTTGCACTGGACCTCTCCGCGGCACGTGCCAAAAGGGCCCGCTCAGTCGTGCGATCGACAAACCGCGAAACGCTCCGCGCTCGTCGCACCCGCCAGCTTGAAAGGTCGCTCGCTCCGACGACACGGTAGACCGGCAGCGGCTCGTTGAAACCGCGCAGCACCTTGCGACCCAAGGCTTCGAATCGGACATGTCCATCCGCGAGTTTCTGGCAGGCCTCGGACACGTAGATCTGATTGGCCTCGGCCGCGGCCTCCAGCCTCGCGGCAAGATGCTGAGCGGCTCCTCCGATCTCGTAGACCTTGGAAAACTCGCTGGCGACCATATAGGCGACGACGTGCCCCGAATGGAGGCCGACCCGAACCTGAAGTCCGGGATCGCCAAGACTGCCGACCCGCCGGACAAGCTCGATGGCCGCATGGCAGGCCAGCGGAGCATGGTTGTCGTCGGCGATCGGGGCACCAAAGACAGCGGCCAAGCCGTCCCCCAACTCCTTGCTGACGATGCCGCCAAACTGGCGTACCGCGCCCCTCATGGCCGCCAGCGCTGGCTCCAGGCGTGAGACGGCCTCCTCCGGCTCCAATTCGGCAACAAGCCCTGTGGAGTCGATGACGTCGGCTCGGAGAATTGTCACAAACCGCCGCTCGCTGTCGGGATCAGCACGCCGACGTACCGCCGCCCCACACTTGGAGCACCAGCTATCGTCCGAATCAATCGCCGACTGGCACGCGAAGCAATGCATTCCTGCGCCTTCAAGGATCGCGGCGTCGCTGTCGTCCAGCGCCCGCGAGCAACTCGTGGTAAGAATACCTATCAAGAACCGCTTAGCAATCAGACTTGCCCATCGCCGTTAGCGGAGCACGGTGCGGTTGGCGATCTGGACGAAACACAGTCCTGAGTGGTAGCCTATGCAAATCCCAGCAAAGATGGGGCATATATTCGGCGAAGCCGGGTTGGCAAAACTAACCGGCGTCGCGGAGCTGTATGTATTTTCACAAAGCCAAGGACATATTGAGGGAAAAGACGATGGGGTCGAGAACTTACACCGGGGCTTCATTCAAAGATTTGATGAACGACAATTATTTCCCTCTGGAAAACATGCAGAGGAGCGTGGACATCCTCAAGGCGTCGCCGGACATCCACGTGCCGACCCTGGAGTACGGCCAGTACCATCTGATCCTGACGCCGGCGGACAAATGGCCGGACGGGAGCGCGGCGTACTGGCACAAGGAGAAGGGACGGGCTCGCGTCGACCTCACCACGCAGTTGAATACGGTCCCGCTGTCCAAGGACGAGCCCGGCGTGATCCCGCTGACGCGATGCGCGCTGCTCGATGCCTGCGTGCGGAAGTGCTTCAATTCCGAGCCGCCGATCCCGATGAAGACGAACATCATCACCCACGCGGCGAGCGACGCCTATGCCGACCGGCACGAAATCCGGCTGGAGTGGGAATACGACAACGGCGAGGACCAGGCGCCGACGCTGCTCCACCTGACGATGGTCTGTCCGTACCGACCCTGATTCCGAGCGGGAGCAGCGCGGAGGCTTCCGCACCAATCTAGGATGGTCCGTCGTCGCCACAACATGCGTTGCACGACGGACCAATCATGCCCCGCCCGCTCCGCTCGAAGGCCGCGTTGCACTGTCTCGCGGCCGCGCCCCGTCACGGGCCTGTCGCACGAAGATGATCCGCTACCTGCCGGTGCGTACGCGAGTCGCCTCGATGAGGCGGTCGCCGCGTTCGTTTAACAGGAGCGCCCGATGCCCGTTGGACTGCTGGAAGTCGTAGGCACCATCGATGTCGGCCAGTTCTGGCCGGAGGGCCGGTCGGACGCCGACACCACCAAGGTCGTGGTGAATGTCGCCCCTGACGCGATCCGCTTCCGCAAGAACGACCAGGTGCCGTTCCAGCCGACCCACGTTTTCGAGGGCGCCAAGGTCAAGGGCCGGACCGCGACGGCGCCGATCAAGAACGGCAAGCTCACCATTCGCCTTCAGGGCATCGACGCGCCCGAGCTGCATTATCAGCCCTCGCCGCTCTCGGCCGCCGAGAAGAAGGGCCTGAGCGACGCCAAGCGGCAGGCCTATCACGAGGTCACACACCCCTACCGGCAGTTTCTTGGCGCGACGACGAGCAAGGCGCTGCATGACTTCCTCAGCAGCGCCGGCGGGCCGACGCTCGCCTGCCGCGTGTTCACCCATGTCGATGCGCCGAACGAGGTGTTCGACACCTATGGCCGGCTGGTCGGCGACATCGAGATCACGGTCGCCAGCAAGAAAATCGACATCAATCATTGGCTGGTCGAGCAGGGCTTTGCCTATCCGACCTTCTACTCTTCGATGAACGACGACGAGATCAAGGCCTTCCTCGCGCTCGCGAAGCCCGCACGCGCGCAGAAGCTGCCGGTCTGGAAGCATCTCGCCAAGACGATTCCCGCCTTCGACTTCGACCTGCGCGAACCCAGGAAGAACGAGACCGACGTGCTCGCGACCGACAAGGGCCCGGTGATCCTGCCGAAGCTCTATCGTCGCTACACCAACTGGTCGGCGCGCAAGAAGGCGAAGGTGACGAGCCAGACCTTCCAGAAATTCTTGGGCGAAGGCTCCGGCGGCAAGCCCGACACCTGCTACGAGATCGACGACTTCCTGACCAACGGCGTGCACTCGGCCACACCGCGAAATTTCGCCGACTTCGTCGAGGGCGGCAAGACGATCAAGTTTCAGCCGGAGGGGCTGGTGTTCGGCGAGGCGCCGTCGAGCCTCGTGGGGGCGGACGGCAAGCCGATCACGACGTTCTGAGGATGCGCGCGGCCGACCGGGATTGACGGCGTTTTGTCGCAGATTGTTGCCGGCCGTGAGCTCGCATCTTCATGCGCCGCTATTCTCCTGTCGTTGCAGGCATTTCCGCGGCCGACGCAGGCCCATCAAAGACCGCTCGCGCCAGCGGTTAGAATCTGCCACTACACAACCATAGATTTTTCGTCTATTTTCCTGGTCGCGGCGATTGCGGAGCGTCCTCGGTGAAGTCCGAGTGACCCAAGAGGCCGGCTCTCAAAGCGAGCTGGTGGATGAGAGGAAGATCAATCCGGCGGAGCCGCCTGCCCGTTCTCTCGGCGGGCCGGCGCCGCAGTCAGGCGAGAAGGAGAACGGCATGCTTGTTCGACAGAACGTGTGGGAGCTTGGCGGCGACTGGGCAGATCCGATTCTCTGGTACGCGCGCGCGGTTGGCGCATTGAGGCCGAAGCCGCTCAACGATCGAACCAGCTGGCGCTTCTGGGCCGGCATGCACGGCTATCATCAGGGCCTGTGGGAGTTCTACGGCTACAAGGCGCCCGCCGAGCAGGTTCCTGCCCAGGCCGACTTCGATGAGTTCTGGCAGCAATGTCAGCACGGCAGCTGGTATTTTCTGCCATGGCACCGCGGCTATCTGATCGGGTTTGAGAAGCTCATTCGCTCGACCGTCGTGACGCTCGGCGGGCCGTCTGACTGGACCTTGCCTTACTGGAACTACTTCAAACCCGGTCAGGATGGCTTGCCGCCGGCATTCGGCAGCCCGGACTGGCCGGACGGCACAGGCAACAATCCCCTCTTCATTGAACAGCGGTGGGGACCCGGCGATCCCTCGCAGCCCGGCAAGGTCTTCGTCCCGCTCGATGCCGTGAACCTGGATGCGATGGACGTTCACGAGTTCACCGGTGTGGCAAGTGGCGGCGACCGCGGCTTCGGCGGCATCGACACCGGCTTCGAGCATGGCGGCACCATGCATGGCGACATCGAAAGTCAACCGCACGACCAGGTTCACGGCCTTGTCGGCGGCGAGAAGATGTTCCCGGAGGCGAGCACGAGGCCATTGCCGGGACTGATGTCGTCACCGGTGACGGCCGGTCTGGATCCCATCTTCTGGCTGCACCACGCGAATATCGATCGGCTGTGGCAAAGCTGGAGGCAGAGCGATTCCCAAAACACGGATCCCGAAGAAGCCAGTTGGAAGAAGGGACCTGCCAGCCTCGGCCAGCACAAATTTGTCGTTCCGCTCCCCGACGGCTCGCCGTGGGAGTACACGCCGGAACAGATGTCGGACTTTGCCGGGGTGGGCTATACTTACAGCGATTTCTCGCCGGCAGGCGCGCCATTGGTGGCCGTTGCCGGCAGGACAGCGACATCACCCGGAGCGGTCGCGATGGCGAGATCGACTGGAGCAACAGTTGAGGTGCTTGGCGCCAATGCCCAAGCGCTTCCCGTCGCAGGGAAAGGTGCCGAGACCTCCGTCCAGCTTGATGCGCGTACGCATACGAAAGTGGCCGGCAGGCTGGCTGCCGGCCCTGCGCCCGGGGCACGCGCGGAGCAGGTCTTTCTCAATCTGGAGAATGTGCGCGGATATTCCGACGCCACCGTGCTGCAGGTCTATCTGCAGTTTGCGGGGAAGGACGGCGCGCCGTCCTTCGAGCGGCAGGTCGGGAGCATCGGGCTCTTCGGCATCACCAAGGCGACGGAGAGCGATACCGGGCACGCGGGAGACGGCTTGTCGTACGCGCTGAACATTACCAAGCCCTATTCGGAGTTCGCCGGTTCGGGCAATGCCGATCCCGCAAAGGTCGGCGTTCGCCTCCAGGCCGTCGCGCCGGTGCAGCAGTCGGCCGACGTGAGTGTCGGCCGCATCAGCATCGTCCGACAGGGCGATTGACGGCTGCTCATGACGCCCGCGGCCTACGAGCGTCTGCAAACCCGTATACCGCTCACTGTCGCGGCTGCCGCCGCGTGGGCGGCCGTTGTGGCGTTGTCGGATCAACGCAGGCTCGTCGCCTTCTGCAACAGCGATGTCTGGCCGGCACTGTCGCTCGATCAGCTCGCCTTTGCCATGACGTTCTATTCGCCGGCAAGACTCGCCGGCGAATGGATGCTGATGGTCGCGGCGATGATGATGCCGATGCTCGCGGGCGCTATCGGGCACGTGCGTGCGAGAAGCCTGCCGCGTCGACGCATGCGGTCGATGGCGCTCTTCATGATCGGATATTGCGCCATCTGGGCTGCCTGTGGCGTTCCCATCGTGCTGGCCGTGCTGGCGCTGCAACTGATGCAGTCATCATCGATCGTCACGATCGCATTGGCGGGATCGCTCGTCCTGGTCTGGCAATTCTCCCCCGGCAAACAGATCTGCCTGAACCACTGCCACGACCAGCCGCCGCTGGCGGCTTATGGGATCAGGGCCGACCTGGCTGCTCTCGGATATGGCGTCACCCAGGGTATCTGGTGTTGCGGAGCCTGCTGGGCGCTGATGCTCGTTCCGTTGGCGACGCAAGGCCGGCATTTGCCGGCGATGGCCGTGACCAGTGCATTCCTGATTGCCGAGCGCTTGGACAAACCGCGGCGCCCGGCCTGGCAGGTGCGATGGCCATCGACCGCTGCCAGGCTGCTATGGTTCAGGCTCGGCCTTTGGCGACGCTCGGAGAGCGCCGGAGTGAAGGCAACCTGATCGATGCCGACGGCACGCGCGACGACGCAATTCCCGCAGGCGACCGGGCAAACTTTGCCGGCGACACTGCCGAGCCGGCAATTTTTTCAAGCTGCCGATGAGCGCGAGCCCGGAAACATCGGGAAATCCAACGAAAGGATCTGGCACGCACGTTGCTTGCCCTTCGCGATCGTCTCGAGGGGCCGAACATGCAAGTCACGCCAGGAGCTTCAATCTTCGGCTACCAGCCTGCGAAAGCCGGCTCATCGACCGGTGCATCGAAGCCGTCGGTGATCGACAATGGTGGGCCCTCGCAAGCAAGCGAAGATGGCGCATCGGGCGACAGCAGCGTCGTGCAAGAGTTCCTGAAATACGCGAAGATGAATCCCTTCGACCGTATGCGGGCTGCCATTCTGAAGAGCATGAATCTCAGCGAGGCCGACCTCGCCAACATGACCCCGGACCAGAAAGCGGCGGTGGAGCAGAAGATCCGGGACGCCATCGAAAAGGAGCTGGAGAAGAAGGGCCAGCGGCCCGGCAGCCTGGTCGACCAGTCCGCGTAACGACCGCGCATCACCAGTGGAATGTCGCGCCTTTTCCAATCTCGCAATCGAATGCCGTATCCTTGAGAACGGCGTCGCTGACGGCGTCCAGGATCATCGTGCGCGCTTCGATCCTGCCGTTTGCGTGCACCCTGAACGACAGGAATTCCCTGACCGCCTTGTCCGGTCTCACCGTGAAATGTGTCGTTGCAAAAGCGATCGTCCCGTCAGGCTGGATCATGTATCCGTCAAACCGCATGCTCGCCTTGACCGGGGGCCCCGCCGCGCCCGTGCCGTGAACTTGACAGGCCGAAAGGTCGACGAGCATGCGAAATTCCTTGCCATCGACGATCGCCTTGTTCAGCGCCATATAGTCGGCGTTTCCGGCTTCGTCCGCGATCGCCGGGTGCGTCCAGAAGCTTGCTACGATCGCCAGAGCGGCGGCGCAGTTGCGCAGATCATTCGACAAATGTGGCTCCCAGGGATTGAGGCTCTAGCCGACTCCCGACTCGAACTTCACCGCCTCATGATTGGTGATGACCTCTCGAACGACCAGGGCATGCAGCTTCCGGGTAAAATCCGGATCGAGCCCGCTCTGTGCGGCGAGGATGCGAAGCCGCTTCAATTGTGCCGCTTCACGTCTGGGATCCCGAGACTCCAGTCCATGCCTGGCCTTGAGCTCTCCGATCGCATCGGTACAGCGAAAGCGCTCTGCGAGCAGGTGCACCATCGCCGCATCCAGATTGTCGATGCTGCGGCGCAGCCTGGCGAGATCGCCGGTGAACTCCTGGTCATCATCCGTCATCGATCGGCACCTCCAGACAGCGCCGCGGCGGACAACCCGCCCTTCTGCAGAATGAAGCCCGCGATCTCATCGACACCTTGGCCACTCTTCAGATTGGAGAAGATGAACGGTCGCACGCCTCGCATCCGCCGCGCGTCCGCTTCCATGATCTCCAGGTTCGCGCCCACCATGGGAGCCAGGTCGATCTTGTTGATCACCAGCAGATCGGATCGCATGATCCCCGGCCCTCCCTTGCGCGGGATCTTCTCACCTGCGGCGACGTCGATCACGTAGACGGTCAGGTCCGCAAGCTCCGGGCTGAAGGTGGCGGCGAGATTGTCGCCGCCCGACTCGACGAAGCAAAGCTCCGCGCCCGGAAACTTCAGGTTCATGTCGTGGATCGCCGCCAGGTTCATCGAGGCGTCCTCCCGTATGGCCGTATGCGGACAACCGCCCGTTTCCACCCCCATGATGCGCTCTGCCGCCAATGCCTGCGCACGCGTCAGAATGAGCTGATCCTCCTTGGTGTAGATGTCGTTGGTGATGACGTAGATCTCGTAGAAATCGCGCAGGTGCTTGCACAGCGCCTCGACTAGCGCCGTCTTTCCGGAACCGACCGGACCGCCGATGCCGACGCGCAGCGGCCCGTTGGTTGCCGCAATGCCGGGTGTGCGGAGAGACCTGCTCTCGTGTTCAATCGTCTTCATGACCGGAACAACCTCGTATATTGGAGCTCGTGCGCGATGGACGCGAGCTCAACCATCAGGCCCGCCGAACCGAGATCGTCGACCGTCTCGCGGCTTGCGATTTCACTGCGCGACAGGATCGGCAGCTCGAGCGCCGCGATGGCGAGCTGACCATCGGTCTGACCGAGAGGCACCAACCGCACCCCTGCGCTCACCAGATTGGCGACATAGCTGTGCAGGAATGCCGGCAGCGCGATGTCGACGGCAATCTGTTCGCCCGCCGCTCGCGCTCCGAGCAGGACAGCCAGCACCGGCGGGCATTTCGGGTCGGAGAACATGTCCAGAATTCGATCCGGCCAGACACTGCGAAGGGTCGTAAGGCACGCCGACGATTGCTGTGCGGATTCGAGCACGAATTCGGATGTGCCGCGGGACGCGGCTGCGAGCTCGGCCAGCTCCGGGAGCTGGTCCTCGGCGCCCTCGGCCACGCATCGGTAGGCTTCGCTGAAGAAGATGGCTTCGTTTCGGCCGGAGCCATAGCAAAGGTCGGCCTCGAGCCAATCGATCAGGCTGCGCCGATCGGCGACATAGCCGGCCTCCACGGCCCACTCCAGTCCGTGCGAGTAGCTGTAGGCGCCGTTCGGGAACGACGGCGAGAGCCAGCTCTGCAGCCTCAGGAACGCCAGCGCCGTATGTCCATAAGTCTGGTCTGTCATCGCACCACCATGCCGGCAACGCGTCAGTACATGAAATAGCGCTGCGCCATCGGGACCACATTCACCGGCGGACACGTGAGCAGCCGTCCGTCGGCCCGCACCTCGTAGGTTTCGGGATCGACCTCCATGCGAGGCAGCGCGTCGTTGAGGATCATGGAATGCTTGCCGATCGATCGCGTGTTCGAGACCGGCAGGAGTTGCTTGGCCAGACCCAATTGTCTCGTCGTTTCGAGCGAGGCCTGACTGACGAAGGTCACGGAATTTCTGCCGGGAGAACGGCCGAAGGCACCGAACATCGGCCGGTAATATTCCGGCTGAGGCGTCGGTATCGATGCATTGGGATCACCCATGATCGCGGCGACGATCATGCCTGATTTCAAGACCATGTCGGGCTTGATCCCGAAGAACGCAGGATCCCAGACGACGATGTCCGCGAGCTTTCCAACCTCGACCGAACCGACATGGCGTGACATGCCCTGCACGATGGCCGGATTGATCGTGTATTTCGCGACGTAGCGCCGCGCCCTGAAATTGTCGTTCTGCCCGGTCTCCTCCGGCAACCGCCCGAACTGCTTTTTCATCTTGTCGGCAGTCTGCCACGTCCGGGTGATCACCTCGCCGACGCGCCCCATCGCCTGGCTATCCGACGACACGATCGAGAACGCTCCGAGATCGTGCAGGATGTCCTCGGCGGCGATCGTCTCCTTTCGTATGCGGCTCTCCGCGAAGGCGACATCCTCCGGAATGCGGCGGTCCAGATGGTGGGTCACCATCAGCATGTCGAGTGCTTCGTCGAGCGTGTTCGCGGTGTAGGGACGCGTGGGATTTGTCGAGGCCGGAATGACGTTGCTCTCGCCGCAGACCTTGATGATATCAGGCGCATGCCCGCCGCCGGCTCCTTCCGTATGAGCCGCATGGATCGTCCTGCCCTTGAACGCGGCGATCGAGCGCTCGACGAACCCGCCTTCATTCAGGGAATCGGTGTGGATCATCACCTGCACGTCCATGTCGTCGGCGACGGAGAGACAGCAGTCGATCGATGCGGGCGTTGCGCCCCAGTCTTCGTGCAGCTTCAGGCCACACGCGCCGGCTTCGATCTGCTCGACCAGGCCCGCAGGGACGCTCGCATTGCCCTTGCCGAAAATGCCGAAGTTCATCGGGAAGCCATCCAGCGCCTCGAGCATCCGATGGATGTGCCATGGCCCCGGCGTACAGGTCGTCGCCGTCGTCCCTGCGGTAGGTCCGGTGCCGCCACCCATCATGGTCGTGACGCCCGAGAAAAGCGCCTCATCGATCTGCTGGGGGCAGATGAAATGAATGTGCGTATCCATTCCGCCGGCGGTGATGATCTTGCCCTCGCCCGCGATGATTTCCGTCCCCGGCCCGATGATGATGGAGACACCCGGCTGAATGTCGGGGTTGCCCGCCTTGCCGATGGCGGCAATGAGCCCGTCCCTGATCGCGATGTCGGCCTTGACGATTCCCCAGTGATCGAGGATCAGCGCGTTGGTGATGACCGTATCGACCGCGCCCTGCGCGCGCGTGAGCTGCGATTGTCCCATGCCGTCGCGAATGACCTTGCCGCCGCCGAACTTGACCTCCTCGCCATAGGTCGTGAGGTCCCTCTCGGGCTCGATGAACAGATCGGTGTCCGCCAGGCGCACCCTGTCGCCGACCGTGGGGCCGAACATCTGCGCATAGGCCGCGCGGCTCATCGTGTGGGACATGTCTTCCTCACCTTATTCGTTGGCGCCGGACGCATCGGCTCCTGATTCCAGAGGTCCCATCACGCCGCCGCCGAAGCCGTAGATGCGCCGCGCTCCGGCAAACGGGATCAATGAGACCTCGCGCGACTGACCCGGCTCGAACCGCACGGCCGTCCCGGCCGGGATATCGAGGCGGCACCCACGGGCAAGGGATCGATCGAACGCGAGTGCGGCGTTCACTTCGGCGAAATGATAATGGCTGCCCACCTGGACCGGCCGGTCGCCGGTGTTGGCTACGGTAATCGATGATCCCGTTCTGTCCCCGTTCAGGACGATGTCGCCGTCAGCCGGAATGACCTCCCCGGGAATCATGCCACGCCTCCGAGCAGCAGCAGCCCGACAAGCCCGGCGCAGACGCCCGCCGCGCGAAGCAAGCTTCGTCTGGCCGCGTGTCCTCCCCAGAGCCCGATGACCATGCCGGTCAGGAGAAGAGCGGCGGTCGCCGTCGTGAAGCCGATCACGTAGGGAACAAGCATCGAGGCGGCGTCAGGTCCGTGGGCGTGACCATGGAAGAATGCGAACAGGCCGACGGCCGCTGCGCCGAGCATGACGGGCATCCTGAATTCGAATGCAACGAACGCTCCCAGCGCCACCACCGAGAGGCTGATCGCCGCCTCCACAAAGCCCATCTGAAGTCCGGCGCTTGCCGCGGCGAAGCCGCCCAGCATCGCGATCAGGAAGGTCAGCGGCCACACCGCTCTCGCGGATCCGTCCACGAGCGCGCTCCACGTTCCCACCAAGGTGATCGCAATCAGATGATCCGCGCCGCTGAACGGATGGACGAGACCGGCGTCGAACGAGCTGCCCGCGCCCGGAATGGGATGAGCGAAGGCCGGCGCGGCAAGCAGGCTCAACGCGGCGACGCAAATCGGGACGATACGCATCATCAGCTCCTATCGGATCGGGTTGTGCACCGGGACAAGCTTGGTCCCGTCCGGAAACGTTGCCTCCACCTGGATCTCGCGGATCATTTCCGGGATGCCCTCCATGACCTGGTCGCGGCGCAGCAGCCGGCCGCCTTCGGACATCAGATCCGCGACCGATCGTCCGTCGCGGGCGCCTTCCATGATGGCATCCGAAATCAATGCGATGCTTTCGGGATAATTCAGCTTGACGCCGCGCGCGAGCCGGCCGCGCGCGACGATCGCGGCGAGGGCGATCATCAGCTTGTCTCGTTCCCGTGGCGTCAGATTCAAGATGCTCCTCCCACTTGGCCGCGCTGCTAACAGGACCACATCTTCGGCACTCCGAAGGGACCGGATCCGAGCTCATGGTCGAGTTGATCAAGGAAGCGGCGCAGACCTCGTCTGAGATCCACGCTTGCGATCGCGGCGACCCGGACCACGATGATCGCGCCCACGATCGTGACGCCGCACGCGCATTCCAGCGAAGCACCGATCTCGCGCAATCTCTCGAGCCGGGACTCAAGACCCGGACCGAAATAGATCATGGTCGCGATCGCCTTCCAGTTCGAGAGCAGCGCCGTCTTCCGAAGCTGCAGGAGCGCCTGGTCGGAGGCGAGGAAGCCATCTGCCCATACCAGACGGCCGTCGACCCTGACGCGCCAACTGTCCAGGATGTGTCCGGCAAGAACCTCCTCGCCGCTTTCGATGCGGCCAAGAACCAGCCACTCGAGGGCAATCAATTCGGTGCCGGAGCTCACATCGATCTCGGTCTGTCGCGCGATGCGCGCCTGGTTGAAGACGATCGTCTCTTGTGGAAGCCACGCAAGCTGGGCATTTCCCTCAGCCGTTAACCGCGTCCGGATTCGGGCAGGCCGATCCAGCGCCCGATAGACCTTCTCCGCGGCCTGCGTGGTCACCGCGACCGACGCATTGCCTTGAGCGACCACCTCGATCCTGATCTCGTCGCCGCCTGCGACACCGCCCGAGGTATTGATGAGGACCGCCTCCTTGCGCCGATGATCGTCGACATTCGGGAAGGCAACGGCCATCGGAAACTTCTGATAGACGTCGATGATCTCCGTGCCGTTTGCGGCGCCGGAGAACACCACGCGAGCTTCCCCGACAGCGCGCTGCAGATCGAATTTTTCCGTGGCGCCCTGCCCTTCGCCCGGATGGCCGGGATGAGCCGCGGATGTCCCGCGAGAGCGCTCGTGAATTGCTTCAAGCATCAGTTTCGGGGCTCATGATTGACCGTGTGTGTCTCGCATATCGGCGAGGGAGAGGCCGGGCGCGGAACGGCAATGCCGACCACGCCCGGACCTCGTGTCGCGAAACCGGGATCAGAAACCCGCAAGACCCTGGGAGCCGTTGTACGGGATCTTGACGCTGCCGATCTCCTTCAGCGAACCGTCCGGCTGGGTGCTGTAGCTGACCAGCTTAGAGGCGTTGCCGTAGATCTGATAGAGATAGGCGCCGTCGGGCGATATCCAGCTATCGCTGGGACCGCTCGTCACGGTTCCGTTCAATCCCCTCGCGGTGCCGTCGCCGAGGACCTTCGGACACGCCGGATCGCACGCAATCTCCAGGCCGCTACCGTTGATGCGGTAGCTGCTGATGTTGCTGTAGCCGAAATTCGTCGCGTAGATCGTGCGATCATCGGGCGCGATGGCCAGCCAGCACAGCTCGGACGGCAGGCCCGCGCTGGTGTCGATCTTGACGAGCGGGCCGATCTTGATCGAGCCGTTCTTCTCGATGGTGCAGATGGAGCATCCGTCACCGACGGCATAGCCGATCACGAACGTATTCGGACGCTGATTCAGGAACGCGATGTAGAACGGAGAACCGCCCTTCGCATCGTAGAACCTGGCCGTGCCGAGCGAGCCGTCCTTTTGCAGGGCGAACACCGCGAGGCCGTCCGGATCCGGTGCGTTCGACGCGATCGAGTGCAACGCGCCGCCGGCGCGCTGAACCCAGAGAATCGGCGAGCCGTCGGGATACAGGCCGGTGAGCGCGATCGGCTCATCGAAAGTGGTGCCGACAAGCACAAGCTCCTCGTTGGGCGAGACCACGACCATGGTGGAGACACGGTTCCGCTTGCTGTACGTGTTCACCGTATATCGCTCGGGCCGCGTCTTGAGCATGCCTTCGGCATCGACCGACATCAGCCGAAGATGATCCGGTCCGAACGCGTGCAGCACGAAGAGCGTGCGCGTCGACGGAGCGAAAGCCAGCGATTTTGCCGTGCCGCTCCTGCCTTCGACCGGGTTGCCGGTCGACTTCACGTCGAGCAGCGTGAGACGACCGTCGCTCTCCAGGCGGAAGCTCGAAACGGAATTGTCTCCGCCATTGGTCGCAAACAAAAAGCGCCGATCGGATGTAATGATGACGCTTCCCGCACCCTCGTAAGAGTTGGGCGCGCTGTCCTGGCCGCTGATCGGCTTGAATTCCCCGGAGCCGGCGCCGCCCGTCTTGATACGCGCGACCTCGGCCAGCTTGCCGTCCGCCTGCCGCGTGTAGTGAATAATGGCGTTGTCGATCTCGTTGGTCTGAATATAGAGATGACCAGTCTGCCCCTTCGACATTCCCATCTCGCTCGTCGTCGCCTCTTTAGCCATCTCTCGCTCCTTTGATGATTGGCTTTGGTAAATCGAATGCCTTTCGGTGACCTGCACCATTGCTATGGCTTCAGCGGAGGGTATCCATCGACGTAAACCCAGTCGGACGCCCGCACGGGCACATGGCACGCCTGGCATTGGGCCCTGCAGTTCGTCGTCGTCGTTTTTGAGCGATCGCCCGCATCGAACCAGGACCATCCCCAGCCGTCGCCCCACAGCGCGCTCTCCGGGTGACGGTTCGCAGTGTCCTTCACCATGACGAACCATCCCATCAAAGCATCGGCGCGGCTGACGGTGCCGGTCGTCATTTCAGAGGTTGCCGCCTTGAACACTTCCTTGACCAGCACCGCACCGTCCGGGAAGCGCTTGTCCTTCCGATAGGCGTCGATCACTCCCGGCGAGGCGTACACGACGTGAAGTTCCTTCGAGCCGTGACTGTCGTCCGCCGCAATCGCCCAGCTTCCGAGGATTTGATAGGTCGTACGATAGTCATCGGGCACGTGCAGATGCCCGTCGCGGTCGGCGACACTCGCACCGGTCGAAACGCCCTCCGCCGCGTTCGCCCGCAGCTGTGACTGCCTGACCGCGGCCGCGACCCCAAGGATCACGACGGCGGCGACACAGGCGGCTTTGAGGATTTTCATGCCGATCTTCCGCCGATTACGCGATCACCGCGCGTCCTTGTTGTCCAGCAGCGGATAGAACTGGGTCCAGACCTCATCCTTCTTGGCGTTGGCGATGTGGCAATAGGCGCACTCATCCTTCGACTTCACCTTGGCCGTCGGCGCCTTCGGTTCGTGATGATTGAAGTTGAAATAGCCCCACCCGTTGGTGTCGGCGAAGCGCTTCGAGTCCTTGACGGTCACGTCGGCGCCGTTCCATTGGCCCGGGAAGTAGCCACGTCCCGACGCTTCCGTTCGCGAGCCGTCGGCATTCTCCTGCGGCAGCGTCAGCTGCAGCTCCTTGAACAGGATCGTCCCCTCGGGGAATTCGCCGGTCTTCTTGTAGATCGCGTACGAGCCCGGCTCGATATAGACGTTGTGGAATTCCGGGAAGTTCGCCTGCCCGCCGTTGAGGGCATTCGGCGTCAGCGGCGAGCCGACATAGACCCACTCGTGGAAATTCTTCGGCAGGAGCAACTGCCCGTCCGCGGTGTATTCCGGCAGATAGCGCGTATTGCTCTGGGCGTTGCTATCCTTGAGCGATCCGAAGAACAGGATCGTTGCGACCGCACTGCCTACGATGACCGCCGCTGCTGCCTGGACTCTCACGCGCATTGTCTTCTCCCGCGACTGCGGCCGAACGCGCGAGGCGCCGGCACGATTGACCTGTCGAGAGATGGCTTAGCCAGTCGCGGAGGATCCTGCGCGCTGGGGATTGCTTCCGCTTTGGCCATCTTGATGCATTCCGTGCCGAACCTGCGATCGGTGAAGAGGCTGACGCTGCGAAAGCAAGGCGCGCGGCCCCAATCGGCGCCGCGATCGCGGCGCCGACGGCCATGGAAACGACCGAGAGGGTGCAAGGTCAGCGGATGAGGTCCGAAAGCGGGGCTGCTCTCAGGGGGCGCTCGCGGCAGATCCGGTAATTGTCCTGCCAGGGACGAAGCCGCTCGAAAGCCGCGCTCGCGGCCAGCACGTCGAAGTCGGCGTTTCGCCGACCTATGATCTGCATCCCGACCGGAAGCCCGTCGGACAGACCTGCTGGAATTGAGGCTGCCGGATGGCCCGTAAAGTTGACGAAGTAGGTCAGGGCCCATCCGATCAGAGGATCTATCTCGACACCATTGATCGACTTCGGCCCAGCCGTGTTGCCGTCGCTGGCGTTGTCGACCGGCGGGCACGCGACGGTCGGCGTGACCAATAGATCGAATCTTTCGAGGACGTTCTGGAAGGCATCGTAGATCTCCGACCGGACGGCTTGGTCGCGGAAGAAATCGAGCCCCGACATGCGATTGGTCTTCTCGACCCAATCCATGTATTCAGGCGGAAAGTCGTCGCGATGCTCGCCGAACAGATCGATGCCGTCACGCTTCATGTTCTCGATCGCCTGCAGGTTCAGAAGCATGTAGAGACGCGACCAGACGTCGCTCAGCTCCCGTTGCGAGCGGACGATGCCGAGCTTCACTTCCTCTACATGAGCGCCGGCTTCCTCAAACGCCTGTACCGCGCGGCGGACCGTCGCCGCGACTTTTCCGTCGACCGGAAAGACGTCCAGATCCGGACTATAGGCAATCTTGAGGCCACGGATCGAACGACGTGTCGCCGCGGTGAAGTCGACGGGCGGCTCGATCAGGCTGAAGGGATCTCGCGGATCAGGGCCGGCGAGACGTTCAGCGCGATGGCGGCATCTTCGACCGTCCGCGTGATGGGCCCTTCGAACAGGAACGGAGAGTCGGCCACGCCGAACGCGTTGGGACGCACGAGGAACGGCACGCGTCCGAACGACGCCTTGTAGCCATACACTCCACACCAGGCGGAGGGGATTCGTATCGAGCCGCCGGCGTCCGTACCTTCTGCAATGGGTAGCAGTCCATCGGCGACCGCCGCGGCGCTTCCTCCGGATGAGCCGCCCGTGTTCTTGGCAAGATTGAACGGGTTGCGCGTGGGACCAAAGAGGTAGTTGTCGCAGGTGCCTCGGAATCCCATGAGGGGGCTGTTGGTCTTGCCGAGGAACACGGCGCCGCCACGCTTCTCCATGCGTTCGCAGAACACGCAGTAACCGTTCACGACGTGGTGCTTGAGCGCGCGGATGCCGCCCAGGCTCGCAGGCCAGCCCGGCTTGAAGTCGAACAGATCCTTGAGCGCCGACGGGATGCCGTGCAACGGCCCCCACGACTCGCCGGCGACCAATGCGCGCTCGGCCTCCTTCGCTCTCGCGCGGGCGCCGTCGAAATCGAGATAGACCAGCGCATTCAGGCTCGGGTTGCGCGCTTCGATGCGCCGGATGAACGCATCGACCACGTCAACCGGCGACAGATCACGCCGTCGGATGCGAGCTGCCAGTTCGTGTGCGGTGAGGTAAGCGAGTTCGTCGGAATGCAAGGACCGGCTCACGCTCGACATCGTCTCCTCCTTCTGAACCACTTCAGGACGAAGCCGCATTTGACATTGAAACAGTTCTTGCCTGCGCAGCCGTGATTGCTTCGTCTTTCGCAATCTTGATGCATTCGCCGCGACGGCCATCGACAAGGCATCGCTAAGGGTTCATGTGCGCTGACGTGGGCTGCAGGTTACGCCGACGCGCGTTGGGACATCCTGCGCGTCACCGCACAAGGGCACGCTTCCATGGACCGACCTCCCGCTTCTCGCGGCTTCAAATCCAAGCGACAGACACCCGAAGCGGCCCGGCTGCCGCCGGGCCAGTATCTGACGACCGACTTCCCGGTGCTGTCCGCCGGACCCACGCCGGAGATCCGTGTCGCCGACTGGAAGATTGCGCTTCAACTCGGCGGGTCGTTGCTGGGGAAATGGACCTGGGACGAATTCGAGGCACTGCCCCAGACCACGATCACGGTCGACATTCACTGCGTCACCAAATGGACGAAGCTCAGCACGGTCTGGCAGGGCGTCAGCTTCGACGACCTTCTCAACGTGGTCGGGCTGAGCGAGCCGCCGGACGCCTATGTCATGGCGCATTGCGACGGCGGATACACGACGAACCTTCCGGTGACCGACCTGGTCGCGGGAAGGGCGATGATCGCGACCCGCTATGAGGGTCTGGCGCTTGCCCCGGCGCACGGTGGCCCCGCGCGACTTCTGGTCCCGCATCTTTACTTCTGGAAGAGCGCAAAGTGGCTGCGAAGGCTCCGCTTCATGCCCAAGGACGAACCCGGGTACTGGGAATCGCGTGGTTATCACAACTATGGCGATTCCTGGCGGGAGCAACGTTATGACGGCGATTGATGCGCCTCTGCAGCAGCCCAGGATCGCGTGGCAGACCGGTTGCGTACAGGCCATCGTGGTTGAGACAAGCCGGGTGAAGAGCATCATCCTGCAGCCGGCCAACTGGTCCGGGCACTGGCCCGGCCAGCACGTCGACATCCGTCTCACCGCCGATGACGGCTATCAGGCCGAACGAAGCTACTCGATCGCATCGCCCCCGGAAGAAAAGCTGCTCACTCTCACCGTGGAGCGGGTCGAGGACGGTGAGGTGTCGTCCTATCTCCTCGACGAATTGCGGGTTGGCGACGCTCTCGAATTTCGGGGACCCATTGGGCAGCATTTCATCTGGAGCCAAACGCACGGTGGACCGATTTGCCTGGTCGCGGGCGGCACCGGGATTACGCCGCTGATGGCCATGTTGCGCCACCGCAGGAGGTCGCTCGCACCCATTCCGGCATCATTGATCTATTCGGCACGCAGCCTTGCCGACGTCGTGTACCGGGATGAGCTCGATACGATGGCGCGTGGCGATCGCGACCTGCGCCTGGTCTATGCGCTCACCCGCGAGCATCCGAGCGACTGGAACGGACATCGGGGGCGGGTCAACGAGGCGCTGCTCGCAGAGAGCAGCTTTACACGCGAGCAGAATCCCACGTTCTTCATTTGCGGTCCCACCGGATTTGTCGAAGGCATCTCGAGCGTGCTCGTGAAGCTCGGCTTCGACCCTCTCGCCATAAGAACCGAGCGTTTCGGGCCAACAGGAGCATGATCGCCATGGCAGACAATATCGCCGACCTCATTCTCGGCGGTGATCCCGGCACGCATTTGCTTCAGGAAGCCTTTGCCTTTGACATCACCCTGACGAAGATCCGGTGCGCGGCATGCAACACCGTGTCCTGCCTCGGCGCTCTCGCCGTCGACGGCGGGCCCGTGGAAGCGCTCGTCAAGTGCGCCGATTGCGGAAGCGATCTGATGAGGGCGACGCGCACTCAGAGGGGATGTGTCCTTGAAATGCACGGTGCCCGGCACCTGTACTTCTGAAGGCCGCGCCCGATCGCCCGCCACACTCCGAAATCAAAGACCCGCCATGCACGGTGAAGACGTCCACCTCGCTGAAATCGAGCGCCAGATTGCCGCCACGGCGGCGAAGCTTCGCGAGCTGATTGAACAGTCCGCCTCACAGGTCGCCGCGATGAGCGAAGAGCTCGTCGGCCAGCGAATTGACGATCAGGCCGCACGGCTCGAGATCCTGATCAGGCGCCGCGAAGAGCTCCTCCGAGCCAGATCCGGCGACGACTGAAAAGGCCGGCCGGAGCAGATCGGAAAGCGTCAGCCGTGAAATTTCAACCCGTCGACGATCTTGTCGATCACCTTGCGCTCGGCACGCATGGAAATCCCGACCAGATTCAGCTCTGTGCGGGAAACTGCCTTCACGACTTCGCGGTTGGCTGCGTCGTGAGCGGTCCTGAACATGTCCTCGGTATAGAGCCCCGGCGTCACTCCGCGCGTCAGTGCGCGATCGAGCGCGCGTGATAGCGCCGCGCGGTCGGCGCCATAGATCAGGATGGGCTGGCCGATCAACGGCAGATATTTCGTCCCGGAGCCGTCTTCGTAGGGGTCGCCGATGCAGGCCGGGAAAGCCGCCGCGATCCCGCTGGCGAGGAAGGAGGCCACGTTCAGCTTCTGCCACGGCTCAAGGTCGGTGCGGACCACGACCGCGATCTTGGTGTCAAACTGCATGACGGTTTTGTCGCTATTCCTCAGCGCTCGCGAGGAGCGAAAGAGCCCTTACTCCATGCTTGCGCGCATCGAACGCTTTTGCAAGTGGCCCGCTTCCGCGGACGCCCTTCGGGTGCAAACCGATTAGATCGATTTCACCTCGCCGCCGTCCATCCGCAACGCCGAGCCGGTCATCCAGCGCGCGCCGGGCGATACGAGGAACGCCATCAGCTCGGCGATCTCTTCCGGCTCGCCGTAACGCGCGATCCCGGCGTCCTTGGGAAACTTCGCCGTAGCTTCCTCGACGGTCATGTTGTGCAGCGGCGCCCAGTGCTCGAGGTAGGAGCGGCGGCGGCCCGTCATCACCGGCCCCGGCAGGACGCTGTTGACCTGGACGCCATCGCTGATTCCCTTGTCGGAGAACGCCTTTGCCAAAGCGACGATTGCAGCGTTGATGGTGCCGACCGCGGCATAGGGTGCCTTGGGGAAAGAGGCCGAGTTTCCCGACATCAACACCACCGCCCCCTTCGCGGCCATGAGCGACGGCCAGGCGGCGATCGTGAGCCGCCGGGCGCCATGCAGCTTCAACGCCAGTCCGGCGTCCCACTGTGCCTCCGTCGTCTCGAACAGATCGACCTGAGGTACCGCGCCTGCGATATTGAGCAGGGCATCGATCCGGCCGAACGCCGCCAAGGTCTGGTCGACGACAGATTGAGCAGCACGAGGTTCGGCCAGATCGGCGTCGATCACCAGCACCTCGGCGCCGGCGACCCTGGCCGCCCTTGCGGTGTCCTCGAGATTGGCGCGGTTTCGCGCCACCAGGGCAAGCGCCGAGAAATCGCGCGCCAGGCGCACCGCGGTCGCCCGGCCGATTCCCTGGCTCGCCCCCGTCACGATGGCAACTGATTTCGACATATGAACCCTCCCGAATACCAAGCTTGCAAATATCAGTCGCGAACGACGACCATCTTTCCGACCGCCTCGTTCGCCTCCATGACGCGATGCGCCTCGCGAATCTCGTCGAAGCGAAAGATCCGCGCCGGCTTGACGTCCAGCCGGCCGGCCGCGGCGTCGGCGGCGATTTCCCGCAGCGGCACGTCGGAGAGCGGAAACCCTGGCGTGCCGAACACGAAGCTGCCGAAGAAGGTCAGATAGACGCCGCTCGGCATCTGCAGCAGCGGATTGAAATCCGGAATCGGATCAAGCCCGCCGAGCCAGCCGGCGAGACAGGAGCGGCCGCCGCGGTGAAGCATGGCGAGGGAGTCGAGCACGACGCTGTTGCCGACGAGGTCCAGGACTGCGTCGACCTGCTTCGCCTCGGGCAGATGCTTTGAGAGATCGCGCCGTTCAATTTCGCAGCGCGCGGCTCCGAGCTTCTCCAGCACGGCAAAGCGTTCCCGGCTGCGCGTCGTCGCGATGACCCGCGCGCCGGCATTGACCGCGAGCTTCAGCGCGGCCTGACCGAACGACGAGGTCGCTCCGCGAATGACGAGAAGCTGACCTTTCTCGAGATCGAGATTTCGGAAGAGACAGGTCCATGCCGTCGCGAAGGTCTCGGGGATCGCTGCGAGCTCGGCCCAGGGCAAATCCGCATCGATCGATGCGACGTTCGAGACGGGCGCACGCGTGTATTCGGCATAGCTGCCGTTGATGGTCCGGCCGAGACCGCCCATCAATGCGGCCACCTTGGCGCCCACCGGAAATTCTCCGCCCGGGCACGACTTGACGAGACCGACGCATTCGATGCCGCTGATCGGCGCCGCTTCGGCCCATTCGCCCCGGCGCATGTGCATTTCCGCATGGTTGATGCCGAATCCCTTGACCTCGATGACGGCATGACCAGGCTGCGGCTCGGGCTCCGGAACGTCCCGATAGACGAGGCTGTCCAGGCCACCGAATTTTTCAAGAACGATAGCGCGCATGACGGCTCTCCTGACGTTTTTCGCGGCGAGGGAAGTGACCGTTACCCATTCGAATTCAGCTGGCCAAGGAAATCGCCGATCGCCGCTGCGATCTCCCGCGCATGAGTCTCGAGCGCAAAGTGCCCTGTGTCGAAGAAGCGCACTTCCGCACCCGGCATGTCGCGCTGAAACGCCTTCGCGCCCGCCGGCAGAAAAAAGGGATCGTTCTCGCCCCAGGCCGCCAGGAATGGCGGCTTGTGCTTGCGGAAGTAGGCCTGGAATTCCGGATACATGGCGACGTTGGTCCTGTAGTCGCCGAACAGATCGAGCTGGATCTCGTCCGCGCCAGGGCGCTCGAGATAATGGTTGTCCAGCGTGTATCCGTCAGGGGAGACCAGGGAGACGTCAGGCACCCCGTGGGTGTATTGCCAGGCCGTCGTCTCCGGCGAAAGGAACGATCGCAGCACCGCTCGATTCGCTTGCGATGCATCTTGCCAGTAAGCTCGGATCGGGCTCCAGCCTTCGCTCAATCCCTCCTCATAGGCATTGCCATTCTGCGAGATGATGGAAACGATGCGCTCGGGATGTCGAAGGGCCATCCGAAAGCCCGTCGGCGCGCCATAGTCGAAGACGTAGAGCGAGAAACGAGGAAGTCCGATGACTTCCGTGAATCGTTCGATCACCTGCGCCAACGCGGCGAACGTATAGGCAAAGCTCTCGCGAGCCGGCATGTCGGACTGGCCGAACCCGGGCAAATCCGGCGCCACCAGTCGGAAGCGATCCGAGAGCGCTGGGATCAAATCGCGGAACATGTGGCCAGCGGTCGGAAATCCGTGCAGCAGCAGCAAAGCGGGCGCGTCAGCCCGACCAGCCTCCCGGTAAAATACGTTCAGCCCGTCCACGTCGGCCTTGCGATACCGAATGCTCGTCATCTGTGGTCCCTCCCTCGACACCTGTTACGCCCGGTGAAATCGATGATCCGATGGCAGCCGATCCGAGGCGGTCTCACCTGGACATTTCGTGGCTCGGGGCGATCCGGTTACAGGTTCCCCGGGGATTTCTGCCCCTACGAGACTGCCTGTCGCCTGCTCTGCCCGATATCGCCCCTCGGATCTATTCATTCGAACTCCCTGCGATAGTCCGTAGGAGTCCAACCCGTCGCTTTGCGAAAGGCGGAGCTGAAGGAGCTCGTTTGGGCATAGCCCAGGCTGAGTGCGATGTCCGTAATCGATGCCGCGCGATCCGCCAGCCGCAGCTTGGCGAACTCCATGCGCCGCTGCACCTGATACTGGTAGGCCGGGATCCCGAACGACTTCTTGAATGCACGGCAGAAGTGGTGAACGCTGAGCCTGGCGAGCTCGGCGAGCTTGAGGAGGCAGACCTGCTCTCCCAGATGCCCCTCGACATACTCGACCACGACACGCTTCTGCCAACCTGCGAGACCTCCACGACTGACCGCTGCCGGCTCGCGAACAAGATCGTGATCGGACCTGGAAAGCTCGTGGGCGAGCACACCGCAAAGCGCCTCGAGGTAGGGCGTGCAATTCGTCTCCGCGCTCTCGATCGCCTTCTTCAATTTGGAGGCGGTCTCCCAGACCAGCGGATCCTCGAAGTATATTCTTGGCGCGAGCCCGGCCGCGCCGTCGTCGGACTTGTGAAGCGCGGCGGGATCGAAATAGAGGAAGGTCACCTGCGCCGACGAGGCGGCCTCATGCCATTCCCGATAGGCGCGTCCCGCCGGGACAAAGGTCAGCCTGTGCTCGGAGCCTCGCAGCTTCGACGAGCAGAGGCCATCGATGGAGGTCTCACCGCTTTTCCGTCCTCCCTCGTTGTACAACGCCAGGAGATGTCTCGATCCCTGAAAACGAAATTCAATCCTGTTGCCGACCGGGAGGTGAACGCTCTCCGAAAACCACCAGCGCCAGCCTATCCCAAGGCGCTTCACCGGCTCGGAAGGCGTTATGTTGACCGTCGGATGAAGCGCCGCGTCGGACGGCCTGGACGACAGCGTCTCGTCCACCGCCCGGACTGGCGAAGCGGAGACCGCCATCCTTGGCGTGCTCTCGCTCGAATTTGATACATACATCCCCATCGTCGTCGCCCTGTTCTGTGCTCCGGATGGCCGCGTCCAATCGTCAACGAATTTCTGCACGGAGGAGATGCCCTGATCGCCTGGATACGGGCGTTGAAGCCGCAAGCTGCACGTGGCGTTACCTCTCCGGTCAAGGCGCGCTGCCAACGCCGGCTGGCAGCACCGCACAGGGGCAACATGCTTTTCATCGCGCTGGTGGGCAATCTCACGCTTGTGCTGTTCCGGCCCATACTTAGGTATGGGTCGCGTGCAGGGACGGCGCCGAGATGATTTAGCACGAGATACCAGTCCCGAAGCTTCAGCCCTGGAGTTGGAGCGTTTCGGCCATTCGAACGAGCATTGCCGCGGTTTTTGCCCCGAGCTTCCGCATCACGCTGCCACGATGCATCTTGACTGTCGCTTCGCTGATCGAGAGCTCGCTGGCGACCTGCTTGTTCATCAGACCGGATGCCACCAGCGTCATCACTTGCCGCTCGCGCGTGGTCAGGGATGCAAACTTCTCCTGCAACTGCGCCAGGTGCGCGCTGTCGTCGCGCCGATCGATGTCCTTTCGGATCGCGGCCGTGATCGCATCGAGAAGATCCTGGTCCCGTATCGGCTTGGTGAGAAAATCGACCGCCCCCAGCTTCATGCCTCTGACCGACATGGGAATGTCGCCAAAGGCGGTCATCAGGATCACCGGGATTCCGACATTGATTTTCGTCAGGTACTCCTGCAGCTCCAGGCCACTCGTGCCGGGCAATCTGACATCGAGCACCAGACACGCAGGGGCATCCGACAGCTCGACCTTCAGGAAATCCGAGGCTGATCCGTACAGGGCGACCTTGTAGTGCAGGGACTCGAGCAGGTCGCCAAGGGACTCGCGAACCGCGCGGTCATCGTCGACGATATGCACAACGCCGGAAGGGGGCATGTCTACCGGCTTTCCGACGTCTGAACCGCCTGGCGAAGCGGGAGAGCGAAGGTGAACTTCGCTCCGCACCTCCCGTTTTCTTCCACCCATAGCTCTCCTCCGTGGAGTTTCACTATCTTGCGGCAGATCGACAGTCCCAGACCGAGTCCCGCTCCCTTCGTCGTATAGAGCGTCTCGAAGACCCGCTCTCTATCAGCCGGGCTGATGCCGCCCCCCGTATCCGCGACTGCCACGGAAATCATACCATCGGCGACCCCCGAAGAGAGGGCCAAAATGCGGTTCCCGTCCTCGACCGCGGCCATGGCCTCGATCGCGTTGCGCACGAGATTGAGGGCGACCTGCTGGACCTGAACACGGTCTGCTTCGACACGCGGCGATGATCGATCGAAGTCGGTACGGACGACGACCCCGGCGCGCTCGATTTCCCTCTTCGACAGAAGCAGAACCTCCGCAACAGCATCGTTGATATCGAACTCGGCAAAATGGACCTGCGTGCCCCGCAACAAAGAGCGGACCCCGGTCACAACCTCCGCGGCTCGATGTGCCTGCCTGATAATGCGCGCGACCGATTTCCGGGCCTCCGCGGCTTGAACGGGATCCCGGGCGAGCCACCGGAGGCAAGCTTCCGCGCTCATGATCATGCCCGTCAGCGGCTGATCGATCTCGTGAATGATCGAGCCGGCGAGCTCGCCAAGGGACGTCAGGCCCGTCGCGCGTGCAAGCTCGTTTCGCGCGTCGGCGAGAGCCTGCTCCGCCGCCTTCCGTTGCGAGACGTCCGTGATGATGCCTTCCAGCTCGAGGTCTCCCGTGGGCCCCTCATCGAATTGCCCGACGGCCACGACATGCAACGTCTTGCCGTCCCGGTGGACCACGCGGTACTCGTGCGTGAATGGCGACTTCGTGCTGATCGCCTCGGTGAGGTCTTGCTCCAGCGCGGGATAATCCTCGGGATGGACCCGGCTCCTGAACACCTCGAAGGGCACGGGGTTCACGTCCAGGTCGACATCCAGAATGCGGTAACATTCGCGCGATCCGCGCGAGAGCAGGGTCCGGGTGTTCCAGCGATAGCTGCCCATCCCGCCGATCTGCTGACCTCTGACCATCCACATGTTGGTCTCGCGCAGCGCCTCGAACAGGCGGACGGATTCGAATGAGACGGCGGCCTGATTGGCCAGCATGGATGTCACCCAGACGCATCGCGGCGTGAAGATCTCCGCATCTCCATCCGCTTCGAGATAGAGAACGCCGATCGCCCAGTGCTGGTGAATCAACGGCAGGCACAGCTGCGCTATCTTTCCAAACGACGGGCTCGCGGGGTCGATCAGTGCCGAGCTCTCCGCGCCGGCTTGCCTCACGACCGTTTGCTTTCGATCGAGCACCTGTTCGGCAAGGTCGCTCGGCAAGCGGAATTCGGCGTGCGGGGGGAAGGAGGCAAGGAAGTTCGCCCTCTCGCGCGGGAAGCTCGCATCGGCCTTGGCAAGCAACTCTCTTTGTCCGCTGAGCAGGATCGCCCCCCGACTGGCCCCGGAATAACTCAGCGCCTCCACGAGGAGAGCCTTGGCCAATCCCTGATAGCTGATTTCTCTCGAGATAATCTGAAACGCCTTTGCGACCAGATCGAGTTCGTGCGTCTCGTTATCAAGCCTCATACCGAGATGTCTCGTCGTGAAAATCATTTCCAGACGTCTCGACGCATCACCCCGCCGCTTGCGTATCGAGGGGTGGGACGAGAACGCGTCAGTACGCCGCAACATGTAACGGGACTTGCGAACGTTGCCAAGTTTGGTTGCGGAGAGCCATGGTTCAAGAGCCCGCGCCATGCACGTCGTTGCGCATTCGCCCGATTTTTTTCCAAGCAGGTGTAACCGATGCGACAGCTGCTCCGAATGTCTACGAAAGTGCGGAGCAGCGGCAGTGCGCCCCGCTGGCCGCCGGCATGACTCGCTTGCTGTTCAGGCCCAATCGGGGCGTCGAGACATTGCCGCGCCGGCCTGCATCGGCAAGGAAACAGGAATGATGACCGCGGAATCTCCAAAGACAGAACGCCTGAACGCCCTCTCGGATGCGGTTTTTGCAGTCGTTATTACAATTCTCGCCCTGGACCTGCGCCCGCCGCACGCTCCGAGCCTCGATGCTCTGTTCGAACTCTGGCCGACCGTCATCGGCTACGCAGTCAGCTATCTCTTCATCGCCATCGTCTGGGTGAACCATCACCATCTTCTGCACTATGCCAGCGCGGCAACGCCCCGATTGATCTGGGGAAACTTCGCTCATCTGTTTTCCGTATCGCTGCTGCCATTCTCGACAGCCTGGATCGCGAGCTCAAAGCTGGCGCCGCTGCCCGTCACCGTCTACGCCGGCGTATTCGCGCTGGTGAACGCGACCTATCTGTTGCTGTGCTGGGAAGCCGTCGACCGGCCGGCGATCGAGCAGATCCCGGGCCAGGCGCGCATGATGATGCGCATGCGATCCTTGACCACCCTGTTCGGCTTCCTCGCCGCGGCGGCCGTCTCGTTGCACTATCCCATGCTCGCGCTGGCCATAATCTGCATCTGCCTTGCAGTGTACCTCAAGCCTCAGGTCGCAGGACACGCGCCGCGTCCTGCTTCAGAAGATACAACGATACCGCAAGCAGCACGACATCCTTCATCAGGAACGGAACGTTGCCAGTCATCGCCGGAAAGCCGCCTGCAGCAGCGTCCCAACCGTCCGGCATGAACGGAATGATCGTGACTGTTGCGATGAAGGTACCGGTAGATCCAAGGGCGCCCAGAATGCCGCGGCGCTTGCTCCAGAAGCCCGCGAATATCAAGGCACCAAAGGTCCATTCGGCGACGCCGAGGAACCAGCTGGCACCTTGATGGCCGAAAGCGGGATAGAGCCACCAGATCAGCGGACCGTTGCTGATGAAGGGATCCAGGCGATCCGCCTCGTACGCCCACCATTTCTGGTAGCCGAAGAAGAAGAACAGGATCACCATCGATGCCCGGACGATGTGGTAGTCTAGGTCTCCCGCAAGCAGCCTCGATATCGGCAGCCTGCTTGCGAATGATTTGCGCCGCGCACTCGCCAAAGTACTCATGGTGTCGATCCTCCTGATCCTAACTGACAGGCCCTTGCGTGGTCGGCGTCTGACCGAGATCGATCAGAAGCCGGCAGACAATACCGTCGGGTGCGAAGTCGAGATCGACCTGCGCGCCCGGCAGGGCCCTTGCGATCAGTTGCGTGCCAAAGCCTCTGCGTTGGGGCTTGGTCACAATCGGTCCGCCGCGCTCGCGCCACTGGATCGCAAGACCTTGTCCGCCGAGATAGGGCGGGCTCTCCCAGATCACCTCGACGGCTCCCGCGGTCGAAGTCAGCGCGCCGTACTTGCTCGCGTTGGTAGCCAGCTCGTGAATGATGACGTGCAGCGCCAAGGCGATGTGCGGCTCCAGCGTGAGGTCCGGCCCCGCGAGCAGAATGCGGCCCCTGTGAAACATCGCGTGCGGCTTGAGCGTTCGCTCCAGCATCCCCGCGAGGGACACGCGCTGCTCTCCCGCCGATTCGATCATCCTGTAGGCGTCGGACAGGGTCGCGATCCGTGCCGAGAGCGCCTCGCGAAACTCGGCGGTCGTATTCGCATCGGTGTTGTTCACGAAGCACAGAACGATGCTGAGGATATTGCGCATGCGATGCTGCAATTCGCTCACGACATTCTCGAGCGCGTCATCCCGGATCGGGGCGATCCGCTCAAAGTGCGCGCACCCGCTTCCGCCGTCGTGGAACGAACCGGTGACAGTGTGCCTCATGTGCAGACCTATCGTTGTTTGCTGAACCGGATATCGATCAACACCCGCGGCAGATTTTCAGCTTCTTGTCGAGATCCGCGTCCAGACCTTCCTGTTTCCGGTTGAAGTCGGTAATGCGCTTCTGCAACGCATCCTCGGCGACTGAATTCGGCATGAATTCATTGCCGCGCGGCTGCACCTGGACGGTTTCAGCCGGGCTCGGCGCTTTCGGCGACGGCGCCGGGAGCGGATCTGCCAGGGCGGTTAGAGGAATGGCGGCGAAGCTCAGGATGAGGGATGAACGGAGTTGCATGGTCGCGCCTCAACGCAGTTGATTGCCATGATGACGCGCACATTATGCAGCATATGTACGGGCCTCGCTG
Source organism: Bradyrhizobium sp. Mp27 (assembly GCF_029953005.1). Classification (NCBI taxonomy): domain Bacteria; kingdom Pseudomonadati; phylum Pseudomonadota; class Alphaproteobacteria; order Hyphomicrobiales; family Nitrobacteraceae; genus Bradyrhizobium; species Bradyrhizobium sp. Mp27. The sequence goes on from NZ_JASAUS010000011.1 coordinate 99,562, forward strand.
TTCGTGGATTGCGCCGATTGAGGCGATATTGTTGGAATGATTCCGTCTGCGCCCCGATTCATTCTAGGGTGCCGCCGGCGCGGGCCTTTGCTCCGCGAGAATGACCGAGAAGAACCCGCTGTCGTCAGTCCAATCGGCGACGGGATTCCATCCGCCGGCCTGCAGCAGAACGAAGGCATCCCTGCGCCCGTATTTGAGGCTGTTCTCCGTGTGGATGGTCTCGCCCTTCGACAACGAGAAGACACGACCGTCGACCTCGAAGCTGACGTCGCGCGTGGCTTCCAGATGCATCTCGATACGCGCCTCCGCATCATTCCAGCGCGCCAAATGGCGAAAGGCGCCCAGGGGAATCGAGCCGCCCAGCTCGCGGTTGATCCGATGCAAGAGGTTGAGATTGAATGCGGCCGTCAGCCCTTGCGTGTCGTCATATGCCGGCAGGAGAACATCCTGATCCTTGATGCGGTCGATGCCGATCAGCAGCATCGATCCGGCACCCAGCGTCTCCGCCATGGCCCGCAACAGGTCGACCGCCGCGGGCACGGTCAGGTTTCCGATCGTCGACCCCGGAAAGAAGCCGAGGCGCGCAGTCGACGCAATCTCGTCCGGCAGCGCAAAGGGGAAGGTGAAATCGGCCTCGGTTGGATAGATCGGCAGTCCCGGGAATGCATGCGACAAGCCTGCCGCAACCTCCCGGAGGAACTCGCCCGAGATGTCGATCGGCACATAGGCGGAGGGCTTCGTCTCCGCCAGCAACAGTCGCGTCTTTTCCGACGAGCCTGAGCCGAACTCTATGACTGTGCGGCCCAGCCCCGCGAGCGCGGCGATTTCCGATACTGCGGACGCAAGGATCGATCGCTCGGTTCGTGTCGGGTAGTATTCGGGCAGCAGCGTGATGGCTTCAAACAGAGCCGATCCACGGCGGTCATAAAGCCATCTCGCTGGAATTGCCTTTGGCGCGAGGCTCAGCCCTTCCATGATGTCATAGCGGAACGCCGCCGTCAGGTCGGCCACCGTAGATCGCATTTCGTTCTGGAGTTGAAGCAATTTCAGCTTTCCGTCGCACGACGTCTCGGTCGACCCGGCCGGCGGCCGCAATGACGTCAGGAGACCAATGTCGACAATTTCTTCAGGCCGCGATGAATATTGATCTTGACCAGGGCCGCCGACTGTCCGGTCGCACCGGCCGCTCGCGCGATGCTCAGACCATTGAGCTTCACGAGGCGGATCACGCTCTCCTGCGCAGGCTTCAACCGGCCAAGCAGCTGGTCCAGCGCAGCAGCGCTGATCGCGGCACCTTCGTGATCCTCGATTGCGATGTCTTCGTCGGGTGCGAGCGCGCTGTAGCGAGACGCATCGCGCACGCGATCGACCCATTTGTAGCGCGCAATCGCCGTGACCCAGGCGCCGAAGGGCTTCGAAGCCGCAAACGTGTGGCGTTTCGCGTGAATGGCCAGCAGCACCTCCTGCCTCGCATCGTCGGCGGCGGGATAGGGAAGCCGGCGCGCGTAGTAGGCCCGAAGCCACAGATCCAGCTCCCGCAGCAATCGCTCATATGCGTTTCCATCCCCTGCTCGCGCCGCAAGCAGAAGCCGGCCCCATCTCTCCGAACAATCGTTCCATCTCTCCCAACGGGCCGACTTCCGGCGATCATGTCGCGGCGAATCCATATCCCCTCGGGGTCGTGCACGCGCGGGCTCGTCGCCGCCGGACGATTGCGTCGCCATAGAGGACGTGATGTCGTCATCCGAGAGCGCTTTCATCTTCGAAGGCTCCTGTCGAGACACTCGAGCAGCGCGCTGGTTTCGAACGGCTTTCGGAGAAGGCAGAATGCGCCGATCGAGGCCGCTTCGGCGTCCAGCTGCTTGTGAGGAAGCGCGGTAATGAGAATCACCGGCGCTCCGACCTTCTGCTGCTGGAGCTCGCGAACGAGGTTGAGCCCACCCATTCCAGGCATGTGAACGTCGGCAATGATGCAGTCGAAGCTGAACCGGTCGATGTAGCTCAGCAGCGCTTCGGCCCTGTCAAACGGCTCGGAGCGGTAGCCGATCGATCGCATCAGATCCACCAAAGACAGGCACAGGGCCTCGTCGTCATCGACGACTCCTACGTAAGGGACCTTCACCTGACTTACCCTCGCAAGACGCGATCATCATCGAAACGCGATCGCAACAGGGTCGATTGAAGCGCAAGCCACTCTCCAGTTGACCAGGCGGCTGCTGTCGTGACGTTCGATGCTTGTTCGCGAGAGGCACATGTTCGGTCTCCCCAACTGAGGAAAATCCAGTAGCTGCGCCATGATCGATTGCGCATGTCGGCCCCGAGCATGCGTTCGGTGGGTGACTCCTACAATCTCGCGATTGTGATGCACAGACCCATACTTTGGTATGGGTTTGCGGCGCCAAGGGCGAGCCACCAAGGGCGACGCGATGTCAGGCCACGCCGATCCCGGTCGCCTGCGGCCGAACAGCGCAAGTTTGAAAAACGCACGATAATCCGCGCACAGCGCGCCCTTCGAAGCTTGGCTACCGTTCAGATCACGACAGACGTCGACGCCGCCCTTGCCGCCAATCCGCGACCTCGAGGATGAGACGACATCAGATGGACCATCTCATAAAGAAGCTGTCCGAGCTCGATCTGGTCAGAGGCGATTTTGACTACCATGCCACGCGTGTGGCGATGATCATCGTCTTCTTCGTGTTCAGCTGCCAGAAATGGTTCGACTACGAAGCGCACGCGTTGATTCCATTCATCAGCAATGGTCCGCTGATCTTCTGGCTGTATCCGGTGTTTGGCGTGCGCGGCGCGGCCTACTTCCTGGGTTCAGCGGAGTTGCTGTTTGGATTGCTTCTTCTGCTCGGATTCTGGAGCAGAAGACTGGCGGTCCTGGGATCGCTGGGTTCATGCGCGACCTATGTCGCCACCGTGACGATCATTCCGTTTTTCCCCGATGCCTGGGCCGCGCCGGCCGGCGGCTTTCCTGCGGCCACGTTGCCGTTCCTCTTCCTCATGAAGGATGTCGTACTGCTTGCGGCTTCCGTCTATCTGCTCAAGCGGGACCTCCTCCGGGCAGCCGCCGACGTGTCACCGGCTCAGAACGGGATTGTTCGACAGGAAGCGATGCAATAGCGCCGGTTGGCACTGGAACAGCAGGATCAGGGTCGTCCCCCGTGACGGGCGATGAACTGCTCGGCTACATCGGCGAGGTCGTTGCCGATGATCTGCGTGAGCGTAGGTTTGCGACGACGGCTTATAGACCTTGACGCTGTCCACGCTGAGCGACCTTTCGAAGGCTCCCGCTTTTCTCCCGCGCTCAAGCTGGATGCTTCATCCACGGTTGAGCGGAATTGCCGATCAGAGCGCATCGGAACAACTCTTGTCGGTGACGCTGGGTCCGAACGGAATGCGGCTCATGCCATTGCTCCGATCCCGGCTATTGTTGGGGATTGGCGTTGGGAGTACGTTCCCGAACGGGACAGGTGAACCTTTCCCTCCTTTTCAATCGACTGGCCGGCTAGTTCCGGAGTCCGGCAGATGCACGTATCCTCGCGGGTATCCACGAATGGCAATGCCGGTCTCAAGGCGTCATGGGACGACGGCGAGCGCGTCTTTTGCCGCGAATGGCGCCGGGGCGCCGATGGCGATCTCAACAGTGTCCTGACCGTAAGGGCGGCGACGGAACATCCGCCGGCCGCGGTCCTCGACCGGCTCGCCCATGAATACGCCTTGCGCGACGAGCTCGATGGGACCTGGGCCGTACGGCCGCTGGAGCTGATCCGCGACGGTGGTCGAATCTTGCTGATATTGGAAGATCCCGGCAGCGAGCCGCTCGAACAACTGCTCGGCGCGCCGATGAAGCTGGACCATTTCTTGCGATTGGCTCTCGGCATCACCACCGCCGTCGACCAGCTGCATCGGCAGGGCCTGGTCCACAAGGATTTGAAGCCGGCCAATCTTCTGGTGACCGAGGCTGACGAGGTCAGGATCACCGGATTTGGCCTCGCATCTCGCTTGCCGCGCGAGCGACAGCAGCTCGAACCACCGGAGACCATGGCGGGCACGCTGGCCTATATGGCACCCGAGCAGACCGGCCGCATGAACCGGTCCGTCGATTCCCGCAGCGATCTGTACGCAATCGGCGTGACGTTCTACCGGATGCTGACGGGCGCACTGCCGTTCACCGCGTCCAGTCCGATGGAATGGGTGCACAGCCACATCGCCAGACGAGCCGTTCCACCCGCCGAACGGGTCAATGGCGTTCCTCGCGCCGTGTCGGCGATCATCATGAAGCTCCTCGCCAAGACGGCCGAGGACCGCTACCAGACCGCCGCCGGCCTCAAGAGCGACCTCGAACGGTCACTCGCCGAATGGGAAGCGCAGGGACGGATCGATGATTTCGTCCTGGCCCAAACCGATATACCGGACCGCCTGCTGATTCCCGAACGGCTCTACGGCAGGGAGCACGAGATCGAGGCGTTGCTCACCTCGTTCGATCGCGTCACCCGGAGCGGCACGCCCGAGTTGATCCTGGTGTCCGGCCCCTCCGGTATCGGCAAGTCCGCTTTCGTCGACGAAATGCAGAAGGCCTTGGTCCCGTTGGGAGGATTCTTCGCCTCCGGCAAGTTCGATCAGCACAAGCGCGATATGCCTTACGCGACGCTCGCGCATGCGCTTCAAGGCCTTGTCCGAGGCCTCCTCGCCAAGAGCGATGCCGATCTGGCACCCTGGCGTAGCGCACTGCACGACGCGCTGGGCCAGCTCGGTCAACTGATGGTGGATCTCGTACCGGAGCTGCGGCTGGTGATCGGGGATCAACCACCGGTCCCGGAGGCTCCCCCGCAAGACGCACAGCGACGCTTCCAACTCGTCGTTCGACGCTTCATCGGCGTCTTCGCCAAGGCGCACCATCCCCTCGTGCTGTTCCTCGACGACCTGCAGTGGCTTGACCTCGCCACACTGGATCTGATCGCGTTTCTTCTGAACAGATCCGATCTGCAAAATCTGCTTCTCATCGTCGCCTATCGACGCAGCGATGTCGACGTCAAGCATCTGCTGGCCCAACGGCTCGTCGAAATTCGGACCTCCCGCAAACGGGTGCGGGAAATCGACCTGGCCCCCCTCACCCGCGATGCCGTCCTGGAATTCACCGCGGATGCACTTCACTGCGAGCCGGCATACGCCATGCCGATGGCGCAGCTGATATACGAGAAGACGAACGGGAACCCGTTCTTTCTCACGCAGTTTCTGCGGGCGCTGGCCGAAGAAGAACTGCTGACCTTCGATCATGACAAGCGACAGTGGCGCTGGGATCTCGAACGCATCAAGGAAAAAAGCTACGCCGAAAACGTCGCCGATCTCATGGTCGGCAAGCTGAGCGGTTTGCGTAACGAGACACGTCAAGCCCTGCTGGAGCTGGCCTGCCTGGGCAACAGCGCCGAGATTGCAACGCTCTGCCTCGTGCACGGAACATCGGAGCAGACGCTGCACGCGGATTTGAAAGACGCGATGCATCTCGAACTGGTCCGACGCCTCAAGAGCGCTTACGCGTTCGTCCACGATCGCGTGCAAGAGGCCGCTTATGCGCTTCAACTGGACCAGGACAGGCGAACGGCCCTGCACCTTCGGATCGGTCTAGTCCTTGCAGCGCAGCTGACGCCCGACGAAACCAACGAGCGCGTCTATATCGTTGCCAACCAGCTGAACCGCGGCATCGCCGCTTTGACGAACGGCGCTGAACGCGAACAGGTCATTGCCGTCAATATCGCCGCGGGCCGGCGCGCGCGAAATGCAACGGCCTACCACGCGGCAGCAACCTACCTTGAAATCGCCCGCGAACTGCTCGGGGAGGAAGGGCATCCGCGGTGCAGCCGGGACGCCTTCGCGATCGGCCTGCTCCACGCCGAGTGCAAATTCCTGCTCGGTGAGCTGAACACGGCAGAAGCGGAATTGACGGTCCTGTCGCAGAGCTGTTCGGACGTCCAGGCGAGCGCCGAGGTCGCCAGGCTCCAGGCGCAGCTATACACCACCGCGGGACAGCTCGAGCGGGCGGTCGAGGTTTGCCTCGCATTCTTGCGCAGGACCGGGATTGACTGGTCTCCTCATCCCAGCCGCAGCGAGGTGGACGAGGATCGGCGGCGCCTGCGGAGTTTAACCGAAAAGCTGTCCGACGAGCAGCTTCATGCGCTACCGCCGATGACCGATCCGGATCATCGTGCGACCATGGGCGTCCTGGCCGACCTCCTCACGCCTGCGTTTCTGACTGATCGCAACCTCTCCGACACCATGCTCATGGAGGCCACTCGGCTGACGCTCGCGCACGGGACCAGCCCTGAAGCATGCTACCCGCTGACCGCGATTTTCGGCGTGCTCGCGAGCAGTTCAACCGATGCGGAACTTGGATTCCGGCTATCACAATTTGGCGCAGCCCTTGCTGACAGGCAGCCGCAGACGGGGCTGAGCGGCCGGGCGCTTCTGGTATTCGGCCTCCACGTGACCCCATGGATTCTCCCGATCCGATCGGGACGGCCGTTCATTCGGCGCGCTCTTGCGATCTGTTTGACGACCGGAGATCTGGCATTCGCGGCGTATTCGCATCGCGGACTGATATCGGTGGATCTCTTCTGCGGCGATCCGCTCATGGATGTCTGCTCGCGCGCCGAGCGGTCCCTGGCATTCGCCGAGGGTCTGGGCGTCCGATTGGCTGCGGAGGGCCTCATCAGGCAACGAGATCTGGCGCAGAGCCTTATGGGGCGCGATGGCCGGAATGACTTCGAGAGCCCCGCGGCGCTTCAGCCCTCGGATGCGAGCGAACCGATAAGCGCCTTCTTCTACTACGCGACGCAAATTCAGATCGAAGTCATTGCCGGACGTGACGATGTCGCGATTGCCCTCGCCTCACGCGCAGAAGCGCTCTCATGGTGCGTCCGCTCTTATTCGGATTTCACCGAATACCGGTTCTACACGGCGCTCGCTCATGCCGGGGCTTATCACGCATCACGACCCGAGGATCGCGAACGGCGCCTCGGCGACCTCCGGGAACACCACCGCAAGCTCACAGTCTGGTCCAACCGCTGCCCCGCGAATTACGCTGCGCGGCAGAAGCTCGTCGCGGCGGAGCTTGCGCGCATCGAAGGCCGCGAGCTCGAGGCGGAACAGCTGTACGAGGAATCGATCCGATTGGCGCAAGAATCCGGCTTCGCGCAGATCGAGGCGATCGCTGCGGAACGTGCGGCTGGGTTCTACGAGGCGCGCGGCATTCGAACGGTCGTCCTGTCCTACCTGACAAAAGCGCGCGATTGCTACGCGCGCTGGGGCGCCGAGGCGAAGGTGAGCCAGCTCGAGAAACTGCATCCGAATCTGCGGGAGCGAGGATCCGCGCTCAGCGCCGCAGGGACGATCGGAGCGCCGGTCGAACAGTTGGACCTTGCGACGGTTCTCAAGGTGTCGGAGGCTGTTTCAGGCGAAATCGTGCTGGAGAAGCTCACGGAGACCTTGCTTCGTTCGGCCATCGAGCATGCGGGTGCGGAACGTGGCGTGCTGATTTTACCGAGGGGTTCCGAGCTGAGAATTCGGGCGGACGCGGTGACTGGCGGCGGTTCGGTCAGTCTCGATCTCGCGGATTCACCGATCTCCGCCGCTGAAGTCCCGATGTCGATCGTGCTTTACACGGCTCGCACCCAGGAAAGCGTCGTGCTCGACGATGCCTCGACGAGCAGCGCGTTCGGCGGTGACGAGTACATCCAGAAGAAGCACGTCCGATCAGCCTTGTGCGTGCCGCTCGTCAAGCAGGGCAGCGCGGTGGCATTTCTGTATCTGGAGAACAATCTCGCCTCGCGCGTCTTCACACCCGCCCGCATCGCGATCCTCAAATTTCTCGCATCCGAGGCTGCGACCTCGCTCGACAATGCCCGTCTGTACCGGGAGCTTCAGGAGCGGGAATCGCGGATCCGCCGGTTGGTCGAGGCCAACATCATCGGCATCTTCATCTTCGATCACACCCCCGACATTCTCGATGCCAATGACGCGTTCCTGACGACCATGGGATATGATCGCGAGGATCTCGCCGCCGGCCGGTTGCGCTGGGCAGATCTGACGCCGCCCGAATGGCAGGAGCGCACCGACCGTGCCCGGGCCGAATTGAAGGCGACGCGGGTTGTCCACCCGTTCGAAAAGGCGTTCTTCCGCAAGGACGGCAGCCGGGTGCCGGTGCTGACCGGCGGAGCCTTGTTCGACGACGAGCAGGAGCAAGGCGTTGCCTTCGTGCTGGATCTCAGCGAGCGCAAGCGCGCCGAAACCGAGGCACGCGAGAACGAACAGCGTTACCGCGAGGCTCAGATGGAGCTGGCCCACGCCAACCGCGTGGCGGTGATGGGACAGCTGACGGCGTCGATCGCCCACGAGGTCAATCAGCCGAACACCGCCGTCATCGCCAGCGCGCAAGCGGCCCTGAGCTGGCTCGATCACCAACCACCGGCACTGGAGCAGACGCGCAGGGCGCTGACACGCGCGATCGAGAACGGCATCCGCTCCAGCGAGGTCATCGAGCGAATCCGGGATCTCGTCAAGAAATCACCGCCCAAACGGGATTCTCTGGCGATCAACAACGTCATCGGCCAAGTCATCGAACTCACGCAGGCTGAAGCGGCGCGGCACGATGTGTCGATCCAGACGATATTCGCCGATCGTCTGCCCAAGGTCATCGGCGATCGCGTCGAGCTGCAGCAGGTCACGCTCAACCTGATCCTGAACGCGATCGAGGCCATGAGCGAGACAACGGGGGGCAAGCGCGAGCTGTTGATCCAGACCGCGAGAGCGGATGCCGAGAGCATACGCGTATCGATCACGGATTCGGGACCAGGCTTGTCGGCGGAGGGCCTCGCGCGGCTGTTCGAACCCTTCTACACGACCAAGTCGGGCGGCCTCGGTGTCGGACTGTCGATATGCCGTTCGATCATCGTCGCGCATGGCGGCAGGCTCTGGGCGACTGCAAACGAACCGCGCGGCGCCGTCTTCCAGTTCACCGTGCCGATCGATGACGGCTTTACGGTTGGTTGAATCATCTCGGCTGGCGTCATCACACCGCAAAATTGGTGCGATGACCTGTAACCAAGGCCGGGCCGCGGACGAAATATAGCCATCGGATCGCGCCGGCGAAGCCAAGCACGGGCCGGAACAGGTCCGCCATCATCAGACGGTGTGCTGCAGGGAGAGATCAGTTGGGACTGTCCTGGCAACAAGGCCCGCTTTCAACGGGAGCAATCGGCCGCTTTCTCGTCCCCGAGCCGCTGCCCAAGCGACTCTTGTACGTCGAACCGTTACGCCGCCGCCTCCGCGTGCGCTTTGGGGGAAGCTGGATCACCGACAGCGAACGGGTGCTCCTGCTTTTCGAACCGGGCCGTTATCCTGTCGCCTATTTCCCGGAGGCCGATGTTTCCCCACATGTGCTGGAACCTACCGAGCACATCACGCAACACGCCGATCTTGGGCCGACGTCCTGGTACAGCGTTCGGGTCGACGAGCAACACATCGCGGCGCGAGGAGCATGGCGGCACACCGACCTGCCCGCCCATGCAGGCGATTTGCAGGGTCTGATCGCTTTTGCCTGGCGGGCCATGGATGCCTTCTACGAGGAAGACGAACGCATCGTGGGCCATGCTGCCGATCCCTATCACCGCATCGACATCCGCCAGACCTCTCGTAACCTCGTGGTCAACCACCAGGGCCGGGTCATCGCCGATACAAAGCGGCCGCTGGTCCTTTACGAGTCCGGCTTTGCACCGCGTTGGTACGTTCCACGTTCCGACATCGATGAGTCTGCCCTCACTCCGGTGAAGCTCCAGACCTTCTGCCCGTACAAGGGCCTCTGCAGCTACTACTCCATCGGAGACGCGCGCCAGGCGGCATGGTCGTATCCCGACGCCTATCCCGAAGTCCGCCGCATCTCCAATTTTGTATCGTTCGAGCCCGACATCGTGACGGTCCGTCTCGATGGCACGCAGCTGCGTCTCGAACCAGGCCAGTCGGTGGTTCCGCACGGCCCCGATCGTAATCTTGACATCGCCGAGGTGGTCCCCGAGCCAACGCCTGGTGGCCGGCCCGCTGAAGCCGCAACCAGTCCCCTCCATCGACGCTCGTGAGACGAACGAGCATATCTTCGAGATCGCGCAGCATTCAGCCTTTCGCGTCCACGACTATTGTGGCCCTCAACGGAGCCGCTCATCCCGAGCCTCCAGTACGGGAGCGCCACAATGTCCCATCGTTCGAACCAGACACGCTCGATCCGCTCCGCATTTGCGGGCCTTCTCCTGATCGGCTTGCTGTCGCCCGCACATGCCTCCGACCGGAACAGCTCTGTCGACGCCCTCCCCGATCTGCCGTCGCGGGCCGCCGCGCGTTTCGCCTCGGCCGAGCCGACGTCGCGCCTGCCCTGGCTCGCTCCGGTCGGCCACCGTCAGCCGAGCCGGGCCGATGCGCCTCAATCGGATGCTCTGTCGGCCTGGGAGCGTGCGCAGCAGCAGCGCGATCAGATGCTGGATCGCAAGCTCATCATCTGCCGCGGATGCTGAGCTAGCCCGGCCACCTCACGCTTGTCGGCCTAGTACCCGGAATCAGAGCTGAGTGATACGGCGGCCTTTGAAACGGCGTTGACGGACCTTTTTCTTGGTCCAGACGAAGGGCTCGGCTCTGTCGTTGTATGCGTTGACGT
>NZ_JASAUS010000012.1:0-99057 GCF_029953005.1 Bradyrhizobium sp. Mp27
ACATAAACGTCCTGCCTGACCGGCTACTGCTGTTCAGCGGCGCTGACGGCGATCATCAGGTGGGGGAGTTTCAAGTGACCATACCCGGGGGATTTTGACCGACCCACGGGGCGAATGCCTGCAGGCCGGGTCCCGCCAGGATCACATGGTGTGGGCGCTGCACGGATATCGTTGCCTCGGGGCGTTCGCGCCGAACATGAAAAGGCCCGGTCGCGGTGGCGACCGGGCCTTTTTCGTTCGTGCCGAGTCGCGCGCTTACGCGGCAGTCGAAGCCTTCCGAGCGGCCTTCTCCTGCGCAGCGGCTGCCTCGTCCTTGCGGATCTCCGACAGGCGCTTCTGCACTTCCGCCGAGAAGATGTACTGCGCGGGACGCTGCTTGGACATGTCGATCTCCGGCGCCATCGGACCGGAGGTCCTGATGCCGCGCAGCGAGACCCACATCGCCTTCAGCGGGTTGTTGAGAGCTGCGGTGGCCGCCGTCGGCTCGTAGCCGCAATGGGCCATACAGTCGGCGCACTTCTCGTACTTGCCGGTGCCGTAGGTCTCCCAGTCGGTGGTGTCCATCAGCTCCTTGAAGGTCTTGGCATAGCCTTCACCGAGCAGATAGCAGGGCTTCTGCCAGCCGAAGATGTTGCGCGCGGGCATGCCCCACGGCGTGCACTCGTATTCCTGGTTGCCGGCGAGGAAGTCCAGGAACAGGCCGGAATGCATGAAGTTCCACTTCTTGCCCTTGCCCATCGCGAAGACGTCGCGGAACAGCTTCTTGGTCTTGGTGCGGTTGAGGAAGTGCTCCTGGTCCGGCGCACGCTCATAGGCATAGCCCGGCGACATCGAGACGCCGACACCGAGCTCGACGGTGAGGTCGAGGAATTTCGCGATCTCCTCGGCCGGATGGCCGTCGAAGATGGTGGCGTTGACGTTGACGGTGAAGCCGCGCGCCTTGGCCGCCTTGATCGCGGAGACGGCGCGGTCGAACACGCCCTTCTGCGACACGGCCTTGTCGTGATGGTCCTTCAGGCCGTCGAGATGCACCGAGAAGAACAGGTACGGCGAGGGCGTGAACAGGTCGAGCTTCTTCTCGAGCAGCAGCGCGTTGGTGCAGAGCGAGACGAACTTCTTGCGCTCGACGAGGCCGCGCACGATCTCGCCGATCTCCTTGTGGATCAGCGGCTCGCCGCCGGGAATCGCGACCATCGGCGCGCCGCATTCGTCGGCCGCGTCCCAGCACTCCTGGGCGGTCATGCGGCGGTTGAGGATCGCATCCGGATAATCGATCTTGCCGCAGCCGACGCAAGCGAGGTTGCAGCGGAACAGCGGCTCCAGCATCAGCACGAGCGGATAGCGCTTGCGGCCAAGCAGTTTCTGCTTGAGCAAATAGCCGCCGATACGCATTTCCTTGAAGAAGGGGATGGCCATTACAAGTTTCTTTCTGGGCTTGGAATTCAGGTGGGTCAGCTCGCTGCCAGTTCGGCGGGAAGCCGGAATTCGATGTTTTCCTCGCGGCCCGGCAGCACCGAGACCTTGACCGGTCCGATCCGCCGCATCGCTTCGATTACGTCATCCACGAGTACCTCAGGCGCCGAAGCGCCGGCCGTGACGCCGACGGTCTTGGCATCTTTCAACCACTCCGGATTGAGCGCGCTGCCGTCGGCAATCAAATAACTCGCGACGCCGGCCTCAGTGCCGATTTCGCGGAGCCGGTTCGAATTCGAGCTATTGGCGGCGCCCACCACCAAGATCACGTCGACCAGCTTGCTCAAGTCCCTTACCGCAGATTGGCGGTTCTGTGTCGCATAGCAGATATCCCGGATATCCGGACCTTGAATATCTGTAAAGCGGGCTTGGAGGGCCGCAATAATGTCCTTGGTGTCGTCGACCGACAGGGTGGTCTGGGTGATGTAGGCCATTGGCGTATCCGCCTGCAGCGTCAAGGCCTTAATCTCTTCAACGCTTTGGACAAGCAGCACCGGGGCGGGAACCTGGCCCATCGTGCCCTCGACCTCGGGTGGCCGGCATGGCCGATCAGGATCAGGGTGCGGCCCCTGGCGATGTAGCGCTTCCCCTGATTGTGAACTTTCGTGACCAGCGGGCAGGTGGCATTGAGCACCGGAAGGTCGCGCGCGGCCGCCTCTTCCTCGACGCTGCGGGCGACGCCATGGGCACTGAAAACGGTCACGGCCTTCGGCGGAACCTCGGACAACTCCTCGACGAAGATCGCGCCCTTGTTCTTCAGGCTCTCGACCACATACTTGTTGTGCACGATCTCGTGGCGCACGTAGACGGGCGGGCCGTACTTCTCCAGCGCCCGTTCCACGATCTCGATCGCACGCACCACGCCGGCGCAAAAGCCGCGCGGCTGCGCTAGATAAACTTCCATCGGACGCCCATCACGCAAGTTGCACCAATCCGCTTCTCAAGTCCCCGGCGGCACCTCGGTACTGCCCAATGAGTTGCAATAACCGCACCATTGGTTTCGCGCACGCGGTAACCACCCACCTAGCTGGGCCCCGGCGCATGGAGGCACAGCACTTTGTGTCAAAAAACCGGCAAAAAGGAAAGACCGGATGAAACCCTGGTTCCGTTACCGTGCGCATCTGCGGTATTATAATAGGGCGTTCGCTCTGAGCAAAATGGCGACATTTGTGCTCACCGCTTCGCCACTTTCCCGCCTCAAGTCACCGGCTATACCGACCGCCCCGCATGATTTTGCCACGGTCCGTCGCCGTTTACCTCGAACCTTCGTGCGGCGAGAACCACTCAAAACAGCAATAGGTTTCGCCGGGGAACTCCGATAAACAGCGGGCGTTTCCGGCAAGCTGTTAACCGCAGAAAGAAAAGATGCTGCAAAGCGTAGTCGTTGCCATCGTCAGGGCCTGCACCCGGTTTGCCTCCCTCGTCGTCGTTCTCGGGCTCCTGCTGGCGGTGGGGGCGGGCTACTACGCGTCCCAGCACTTCGCCATCAACACCGACATCAATTCGCTGATTTCCCAGAATCTGGACTGGCGCCAGCGGGATCAGCAGTTCGACCGCGCCTTCGACCGCGATGCCACCATCACGGCCGTCGTCGAGGCGAAGACGCCGGAGATGGCGACCGCGGCTTCGGACGCGCTGTTTGCCAAGCTGAAGGACAACAAGACCGACTTCCAGTCGATGCAGCAGCTCGGCACCGGCGAGTTCTTCGAGAAGAACGGCCTCTTGTTCCTGCCGACCGAGGAAGTCGCCAAGATCACCAGCCAATTCGAATCCGCAGCGCCCTTGGTCGAGATCATGGCGGGCGACCCCTCGATCCGCGGCCTGACCGGCGCGCTGGAGACGGGACTTGCCGGCGTCAAGCGCGGCCAGGTCAAGCTCGACAACACCGCGCGGCCTTTCAACCAGATCGCGCAGACCGTCGAGACCGTGCTCAACAAGGGCAATGCAAGCTTCTCCTGGCGCGAGCTCGTCAGCGACGAGCCGCTGACCGATTCCGACAAGCGCGCCTTCATCGAGTTCAAGCCGATCCTCGACTACAACGCGCTGGAGCCCGGCAAGGGCGCCACAGACGCGATCCGCAAGGCGGCAGTGGATCTGGATTTTGCGACCAAATACCAGGCGCGGGTGCGGCTGACCGGCCCGGTGCCGATCGCCAACGAGGAATACGCCACCGTCCAGGAAGGCGCCGTCGTCAACGGCGTCGGGACTGTGCTGGTCGTGCTGCTCATCCTGTGGTTGGCGCTGCATTCGGCGAAGATCATCTTCGCCGTGTTCGTCAATCTCTTCGTCGGGCTTGCACTCACGACCGCCGCCGGTCTGATGATGGTTGGCTCGTTCAACTTGCTGTCGATCGCGTTCGCGGTGCTGTTCGTCGGTCTCGGCGTCGATTTCGGTATCCAGTACAGCGTTCGCTACCGCTCGGAGCGCTACAAGCACAACGACCTTTCGGGTGCGCTGGTGCTGGCTGCGAAACGCTCGGCGGTGCCGCTCTCGCTCGCGGCGATGGCGACCGCGGCCGGCTTCCTCTGCTTCATGCCGACCGACTACAAGGGCATCGCGGAGCTCGGCCAGATTGCCGGTGTCGGCATGCTGGTCGCGTTCCTCTCCTCGATCACCATCCTGCCGGCCATGCTGAAGCTGCTCAACCCGCCCGGCGAGAAGGAGCCGGTCGGCTACGCCTTCCTGGCACCGCTGGATCACTTCCTGGAGAAGCACCGTGTGCTGGTCGTCGGCGGCACGCTGCTGCTGGCGCTCGCCGGCCTGCCGCTGCTCTACTTCATGAAGTTCGATTTCAACCCGATGAACCTGCGCAACCCGCACGCGGAGTCGATCGCGACCTTCCTCGATTTGCGCAAGGATCCGAACACCGGCGCCAATGCCATCAACGTGATGACCACGTCCGAGGAGCAGGCGAGGCAGGTCGAGGCGAAGCTCGAGAAGGTGCCTGAGGTGCTGCGCGTGATGTCGCTCGACAGCTTCGTGCCGCAAGACCAGCCGCCGAAGCTGAAGCTGCTCGCGCAGGGCGCCAAGGTGCTGAACCCCGCGCTCAATCCCGACCAGGTCGACGCGGCGCCGACCGACAAGGAGAACGTCGATTCGCTGAAATCCTCGGTCGACAATCTGCGCCGGACCGCGGGTGACGCGAAGGGCCCGGGTGCGGTCGCCTCGCGCCGGCTTGCGGACGCGCTCGAGAAGCTCGCCAATGGCGACGAGGCGACGCGGAACAAGGCGCAGGACGTGTTCGTCACGCCGCTCAAGATCGCGTTCGATCAGCTCAGGAACGCGATGCAGGCCGGGCCGGTCACCCTGAACTCACTGCCGCCCGATCTCGTCAACGCCTGGAAGAGCAAGGACGGCATCATCCGCGTCGAGGCGTT
Organism: Bradyrhizobium sp. Mp27; assembly: GCF_029953005.1. NCBI lineage: Bacteria > Pseudomonadati > Pseudomonadota > Alphaproteobacteria > Hyphomicrobiales > Nitrobacteraceae > Bradyrhizobium > Bradyrhizobium sp. Mp27. The sequence goes on from NZ_JASAUS010000012.1 coordinate 4,851, forward strand.
GCCGAAAGGCGATCCCAATGACAACGACACGCTGCGCAAATTTGCAGCGGCGGTGCTCGCTGCCGAGCCGACCGCGATCGGCGGGCCGGTCTCGATCCTGAAATCCGGTGACACCGTGGTGAAGGCGTTCATCCACGCCGGCATCTACGCGCTGCTGGTGATCGGCCTGTTGCTTTGGATCACGCTGCGGCGGTTCGTCGACGTGCTGATGACGCTGGTGCCGCTGCTGGTCGCCGGCGCGGTCACGCTCGAAATCTGCGTGTTGATCGGCCTGCCGCTCAACTTCGCCAACATCGTCGCGTTCCCGCTGCTGCTCGGCGTCGGCGTCGCCTTCAAGATCTATTATGTCGTGGCCTGGCGCTCGGGCAGGACAAACCTGCTCCAGACCAGCCTGACGCGCGCGATCTTTTTCAGCGCGCTGACGACGGCGACCGCGTTCGGTAGCCTGTGGCTGTCGAGCCACCCCGGAACGTCCAGCATGGGCAAGCTGCTCGCACTCTCGCTGGTGACGACGCTTGCCGCAGTGCTGCTGTTCCAGCCGGCCCTAATGGGCAAACCCCGCAATCTCAGGGAGTAGGCAGATGTCGCCGACCGGGTCGGCGGCGTTCTTCTGACCGGGCTTGGCGGTGGTCGCGGTCTTCTGGGCTGCGGGGGCAGGGGCCGGCGTTGTGGCGCTGGCGCCGGTCGTGCCGCCTGTTGTGGGGCCGCCCGTTGTGCCTTGGGCTTTCGGCGCCGTGCCGGTCGGCTTCGGCGCGCCCTTGGCCATGGCGTTGGCGGTGCTCAAAGGAATCGGCGGGGCGACGCGGGTCCAGGTCTCGCCGCCGCAGAGGAAGCCCATCACGCAGCCCTTGATTTCGAGCTGGTCGGTGCCGACGGGCGTGATGGTTGCGCTGTAGAGCTGGCCGTCCTTGGCGTTGTAGACCTGCCCTTCCCACTGATCGACGCCGGGCTTCTTCTTCATGTCGATCAGAGTCGCCATGCCCAGCGTCGGCCTGGTCTTTCTCGACGGATCCGGATTGTATTCATCGCGGCCACCGGGCTGCTTTTCCCAGGAAACCGCGCCCCACATGCTGCCATTGCATTGGGCGACACGAATGTTGGCAACGGCGTCGGCAACCCGCCAGTCGCCGGTCGGATCGGCGGCGAGCGCCGGGGTCAGGCCGGTGAAGCCGCCAGCCAGTATTAGTCCGGTGTAAAGGGCTAAACGCATGATAGTTCCTTGGCAGTGCAACATGGTTTAAAGCTGTGCTTGCGAAGATGGTCCGAAAAAGGGCAAAAGGCCGCACAGACCGTTTTCGGTAACGGTCCCTTTTCAGTTGACGAGCCGGCCCTCAAGCGAAGTATGTAGCGGATGCACAGCCCAAATCCAGACATGTCTCAGCTATTCGCGGACCGTCAGGCCCAGCGCAGCACCCTACATAATCGGTATCTGAACGAGCAGTTCGTTCGGGTTCTCAAGACCATCGGCTACGATGTCGGCTTCCAGAAGGGGCAGGGGCAGTACCTCTACGATCGCGAGGGGGCGCGCTATCTCGACCTGTTGTCCGGCTTTGGCGTGTTCGCGATCGGGCGCAATCACCCTGTCATGCGCGAGGCGCTCAAGAGCGTGCTCGATGCCGACCTGCCCAATCTGGTCCAGTTCGACGTGTCGGTGCTCGCCGGCGTGCTCGCCGAGCGGCTGCTGAAATACGTCCCCTATCTCGACAAGGCGTTCTTCGCCAATTCCGGCGCCGAATGCGTCGAAGCGGCGATCAAGTTCGCCCGCGGCGCCACCGGCCGTCCCGGCATCGTCTACTGCGCCCACGGCTATCATGGCCTGACCTACGGCGCGCTGTCGCTGACGGGTGATTCGAACTTCCGCACCGGCTTCGAGCCGCTGCTGCCGGGCTGCACCTCTATTCCGTTCAACGACCTCGCCGCGCTCGAAAAGGCGCTGGCCTCGCGCGAGGTCGCGGCCTTCGTCGTCGAGCCGATCCAGGGCAAGGGCGTCAACATGCCCACCGACGAGTTCCTGCCGGGCGCTGCTGCGCTCTGCAAGAAATACGGCACGCTGTTCGTCGCCGACGAGATCCAGACCGGCATGGGCCGCACCGGCCGCTTCCTGGCGGTCGAGCATTGGAACGTCGAGCCCGACATGGTGCTGCTGTCGAAGTCGCTGTCCGGCGGCCACGTGCCGGTCGGCGCCGTGCTGACGCGCAAGAGCATCTTCGACAAGATCTTCAACCAGATGGACCGCGCGGTGGTGCACGGCTCCACCTTCTCCAAGAACGATCTGGCGATGGCCGCGGGCATCGCGACGCTCGACGTCATGGAGTCCGAGAAGCTGATCGAGTCCGCCGCCAAGCGCGGCGCCGAGCTGCGCCTTGCGCTGACGCGCATGGTGCCCGGTTACGAACTGATGAAGGAAGTGCGCGGCAAGGGCCTGATGATCGGCGTCGAATTCGGCCCGCCGAAGTCGCTACGGCTCCGGGCGTCCTGGAACGTGCTGGAAGCTGCCAACAAGGGCCTGTTCTGCCAGCTCATCACCGTGCCGCTGTTCAAGGACCACAAGATCCTCACGCAAGTCGCCGGTCACGGCAGCCACACCATCAAGCTGCTGCCGCCGCTCACCATCACCGAGGAAGACTGCGGCTGGATCGAGCGCGCCTTCGACGACGTCATCGCTGGCAGCCACAAGGTCCCCGGCGCGATCTGGTCGCTCGGCAAGACGCTGGTGGACAACGCGGTGCGGCGGTCGGCGTAAGCCGATTGCTCAGGCCGCCTTGGGCTTGTTCACAGTCTCGATGCGGTCGAGTGCCTTGCCGAGATCGCGCTTCGCGATCTGGATGTCATAATCGTTCTGAAGATTGAGCCAGAGTTCGGCCGTTGTGCCGAGCGCCTTGGCCAGTCGAAGCGCGGTGTCGGCGGTGATTCCGGTCTGCTCATTCGCGATCCGCTCGATGCGCGTGCGCGGCAAGCCGCACGTCTTGGCGAGCGCGCCAGCGGACATGTTCAGCGGGATTAGAAACTCTTCTCGTAGAACCTCACCGGGATGCATGGGCTTGAGTTTTTTGGCCATTGCTGCGTTCCCTAGTGATAGTCCACGATCTCGACCTCAACGGGCCCTTGCGGTGTCCAGATGAAGCACACTCGGAACTGATCATTTATCCTGATCGAGTGCTGTCCCTTGCGATCGCCGCTCAGGGCCTCCAGACGGTTGCCGGGCGGCGCCCTTAGATCGCTGAGCTCGCCGGCGGCGTGCAGATAACGCAGCTTCCGGCGCGCAGCCCTCACCAGATCGGCCGGAAAGCCTTTGGGACTTTCTCCGTTGAAGACTGCCTCAGTCGTTTTGTCCCGAAACGTCCTGATCACCCAATCAATGTATCATTATCTGATACATTTGGCAATACTCGCGTATCGCGGAATGATACATTGTCGAGCCGCTACCCCTCCACATTCGCCTTCATCGCCGCCTCGAACTTGTCGACGAACTCGGCGAGCTCGTCGGCGCCGATATCGCTGACGGCCCAGAAGTTCAGGCCGCGATTGCCCCAGCGGCGGCAGTTGAAGCCCTGCATGGTCTCGGTCTTCGGCGCGCGATATTCCGCGTTCGATGTCTGTGATACGAACAAATTGATCACATGCTGCCGGCGCTTGTAGACGACGGCGCCGATGGCGCGGGCGTCGATATAGTCGAGCCGGCCGCCGACCAGCGTGAAGCCTTGCGCGGTGAGATCGATCACGGGCGGGGCGACGTCGAGCTTGCCGTTGAACCACGGCTTCACGGTGTGCTGGTCGGTGGAGACCACGTCGATGAGATGGCCGGCCTGCAGCGAGCGCAGATGCGCGGAGACGACCTCCGACAGGATGCGCTGCTGGTCGTCCTGGCGCAGCACCACGGCGACGACGCCGGAAGCGGCGAGCGCGGACACGGCAGAGCCCATCGCGAAGCCGCGCAGCACCGAGCGGCGGGTCGGTTGCCGGCGCTGCGGCTGCGGCAGCGACGCTTCGATCCGGGCGCGCAGGCTTGCCGGTGCGGCATAGCGCAAATCGGTGTCGGCGAGCACGCGCTGCATCTCGCGTTGTGCAGCAAACTCCGCGGCGCAGTCCGGGCAGCCGGCAATGTGGGCTTCGACCTCGCGCGCGTGGCCGGCATCGAGCTCGTTGTCGAGCAGCGCGTGAAGCAGGATTTTTGCTTCGTCGCAGGTCATCTCGAGTGCTCCTCTTCCGCCGTCCAGGCCGCGCGCAGCATGGCGCGGGCGCGGGCGAGGCGGGACATCACGGTGCCGACGGGGGCGCCGACGGCCTCGGCGATTTCACGATAGGACAGGTTGTTGATCTCCCGCAGCACGAATGTTTCCTTGAACGGTTCGGCGAGCGCGTCGATCAGCTTGCGGATGGCGCCGGCATCGCGGCTGCGCAGCACCTCGGTCTCGGGGCTCGCCTCGCTCTCCTGCCAGATCGGCGTTTGCTCGGCGGCGCCGGGCGTATCCTCGATCGCGCTGGGCCTGTGCGCGCGCCGCGCGTATTCGGCGTTGCAGACGTTGCGCAGGATCGCGAACAGCCAGGGCTTCATCGCCGGCCCGCGATAGCTGTCAAAGTGCTTCAGCGCGCGCAGATAGCACTCCTGCACCGCGTCCTCGGCGTCGGAGGCATCGCGCAGCAGATAGCGCGCGAGCGTGTAGACGTCGTCGAGATAGGGCAGCGCGGCTTCGCGGAAGCGCTGCGCCTTCTGCAAATCGTCGTTGGCGGGCATCGCTCCTCGCTTTGCCTCTTGTTCTGCGCGTCGCGTTGTTTCGTCCCTGTTCGTTTCGTCCCGGTGTGTGACCGAAGGCACACGAGCCCGGCCGGCGTGGGACCACCGGCCGGGCAAGACGTTGATGCCTTGGTTCGAGGCGTTACTCAACCTTGATCATCCCCGTCATGTGCGGGTGCAACGAACAAAAATATTTGTAGTCGCCCGCATTGGTGAAGGTGAACGAGAACTTGTCGTCGGTGTCCAGGGCCTTGGACCTGAACTTGCCGGCCGACACCACGGTGTGGGGGATGTCGTCCCGGTTGGTCCAGGTCACGGTGGTGCCGAGCTTGATCTTCAACTCGGCCGGCTGGAAAACGAAATTGTCGATATGCACTTCCATGTCGTCGGCACGGGCCGTCGTTGCGGGCAACAGGATGGCCGCGACCACGGCGACACCGAAGTCGCGGCGATTGAGTGTTTTCATTGTCAGCTTCCGTTCAGCCTCGGATCAACCCTGCAGCGGCGTGTCGATGATCGCGAGCCGCTGTTCGTTCTGCTTGAAGTTGATGCTGGCGACGCCGAGCATGCCGCGCAGCTTTGCGTCCTCGACCTTCATCGGTCCGGGCGAGGGCGCGGACCCCGGCGCCGGTTGCGGGAACGCCGTCGAACGCGCGGTGTGGAAGGTGACGTTGCCCTCGACCTTCTGCATCACCTGATGGATATGGCCGTTCAGCACGGTGACGGAGCCGAAACCCTTCACGTGTTCCAGCGCGCGGCCGCCGTCCTCGGTGCCCCAGCCCCATTCGGGATAGACCGTCCAGAGCGGGATGTGCGCGAACAGCACGATCGGCGTCGATTTCGACTTGCCGCGCAGATCGTCCTCGAGCCAGGCAAGCTGCTCGGCGCCGAGATTGCCGAGGCCGCCGGCCTTGAGGTCGACGACGTTGACGAGGCCGATGAAGTGTACGCCGCCGGCGTCGAACGAATACCAGCCTGCACCCTTGGTGCCGCGGCCGTAACGTTCGCGATAGAACTTCACCTCCTCGTCGAGGAAGTCATGCTCGCCCGGCACGTAGTGCACGTCGAGCTTGCTCTGCGAGATGATGCGGTCGGCATTGTCGAACTCGGCGGCCTTCGAGAGATGCGTGATGTCGCCGGTGTGGATCATGAAGGAGGGTTTTGCCGGCATTGCGTTGATCTTGTTGATGGCCTCCTCCAGCGTGCCGAGCGCGTTGGGGTTCGCCGGCTTGTCGAAGCCGACATGGCTGTCGCTGATCTGGAGGAAGGTCATGCCGGGCGCGGCCGCGGTGGCGGCCTGCGCGGAATCGATGATACCGAGCGAGCGCGGCACGCCGCCCGTGATGGTCCAGAGCACCCCGGTGCCGGCCCAGGTCATGCATTCCAGCACCTTGCGGCGGCTGACGCCGTCCCCGTGATCGTGTCCGCTCATCGCACGTCTCCACTTCGCCCGGAATTGGGCTTCGGGGAGGTGATTGGGGGAGGGGGAGACTTATTCCCGGATGCGATGACGTTTTCGTGAGGTCGAGATTGTAGCCCGCATGGAGCGCAGCGAAATGCGGGGGCGCGGCTATCCCCGGATTACGCTTCGCTCCATCCGGGCTACGCAGGGGATTTGGCGAATTCCCGCAGGGCCTCTACCACGCGTTCCGGCACTTCCTGCGCCACGCAGTGCCCGGCGCTCTCGAAGACCATCGTGCTGACGCGCGGAATCAGCGACACGGCGCGTCGCGCCATCTCCTTGTAGATCGGCCCCAACTTCGCGGCGGTGGTGACGCGCACCGGGCAGTCGATCTCGGTGAGCGAGACAAACGGATTGCCGCGGGCATCGCCGACATAGACCTGCTCCATCGCCTCGTAGATCGGACGCAGGATTGCGAATTCGATCTCGGGCGTGCAACAAAGCCGAACCCGGCCATTCTCCAGCGGCACGAAGCCGTGGCGCACATAGGCCCGCAGCGATGGTTCGGTCCAATCGGCAAGCGCCGGCGCTGTGCGGTAGCGTTCGAACACGGTGTCGGCACTGTCGAATTCGGCCCGCCGGCGCAGCGTGCCCTGGACGCGGGTGAGCGAGTCTTCGCTCAAGCCTCCGGGCCGCACCGCGCGCGGGTCCATCACGGTCGGCTCCATCACGAACAGGCGCGTGAAGCGTCCAGGCCGAAGTTTCGTCGCGAGCAGGAGATCGGTCGCGCCGGCGCTGTGGCCGATGCCGTAGACGTCGCGCAGATCGAGCGCATCGATCACCCGGCAGACATCCTCGGCATAATCAAGGAAATGATAGGCATCGGGCTTGTGGCTCGCGCCGTGGCCGCGGCGGTCGAGCGCATAGATGGTGTAGGTCGATGCAAGCTCGCGGGCGACCTCGTCCCAGACGTCGGCGACGAAGCCGGTGCCGTGCACGAGCAGCGCGGGCGGCCTCCCGCTCTTGCCCCATCGCAGCATGGCGATCTCTGTGTCGGGCGGGCCGATTGAAAAGCGATGCGGGTTGATCATAGAGTGATGCATCGTAGCCCGGATGGAGCGCAGCGTAATCCGGGTCAATTGTGCATGGGTCCCCGGATTGCGCTACGCTCCATCCGGGCTACGGGGTTCGTTTACTTCGCATCCTCCAGGATCATGCTCGCGCCTTTCTCGGCGATCATCGCGGTCGGCGTGTTGGTGTTGCCCGAGGTGATGGTCGGCATGATCGAGGCATCGACGATGCGTAGGCCGCTCAGGCCGTAGAAGCGCAGCCGCTCGTCCACCACCGCCATCGGATCATTCGCGGCGCCCATCTTCGCGGTGCCGACGGGATGGAAGATGGTGGTGCCGATGTCGCCGGCGGCCTTGGCGAGCGAGGCATCGTCATCGCCGACGGTGGGACCGGGCAGATATTCGCTCGGGCGATATTTGGCGAGCGCCTTCTGCTGCATCAGGCGGCGGGTGGTGCGGATGGCGTCGGCGCCGACCTGGCGATCGTCGTCGGTCGACAGATAGTTCGGCGCGATGATCGGCTTCTCGTCCGGGCTCGCCGAGCGCAGCCGCACCGTGCCGCGCGAGGTCGGCTGCAGATTGCAGGCGCTCACCGTGATCGCGGGGAAGCGGTGCAGGGGATCGCCGAACTTGTCGAGGGACAACGGCTGCACGTGGAACTGGATGTTGGCGCGTGCGCGCGTCGCGTCGGAGCGCGTGAAGATGCCGAGCTGCGACGGCGCCATGGTCAGCGGTCCGCGGCGGCGGAAGGCGTAGTCGAGTCCCATCAGGCCACGGCGGAACAAATTGTAGTAGGTCTCGTTCAGCGTGCGCACGCCCTCGACCTTGTAGATCGCGCGCTGCTGGAGATGGTCCTGAAGGTTGCGGCCGATTCCGGGCTTGTCCATCACGATGTCGATGCCGAGCGGCGACAGCCAGTCGGCGGGGCCGATGCCGGAGCGATGCAGCACCTGCACCGAGCCTATGGAGCCTGCCGAGAGGATCACTTCGCGCTTGGCGCGCGCCTCGATGATCTCGCCGTTCTGGATGAAGCGCACGCCGACGGCGCGGCCCTGCTCGATGATGAGACGGTCGACCAGCACGTTCTTCTCGAGCCGCAGGTTGGGACGGTTCAGCGCCGGCTTGAGGAAGCCGCGCGCCGACGACCAGCGCCGGCCGCGCTTCTGGTTGACGTGGAAATAGCTGGTGCCTTCGTTGTCACCGGTGTTGAAATCCGGAATACGCTTGATGCCCATCTCCTCGGCGGCGTCGCCGACGGCGTCGAGAACAGCCCACGACAGCCGCGGCGCCTCGATGCGCCAGCCGCCGCCGGTGCCGTGATGTTCGCTCGCGCCGAGGAAATGATCCTCGAGCCGCTTGAACAGCGGCAGCACGTCGTCATAGCCCCAGCCGGTCATGCCGAGCTGGCGCCAGTGGTCGTAATCGGCGGCCTGTCCGCGCATCGAGATCATGGCGTTGATCGCCGAAGAGCCGCCGATCACCTTGCCGCGGGGATAGGCCAGCGAGCGGCCGTTCAGGCCCGGCTCGGCCTCGGTCTTGAACATCCAGTCCGAGCGCGGATTGCCGATCGCGAAGAGATAGCCGACCGGAATGTGGAACCAGATCCAGTTGTCGTCGCCGCCGGCTTCGAGGATGAGGACGCGGTTCCCTGATACGGCCGAGAGGCGGTTGGCAATGACGCAGCCGGCGGTGCCGGCCCCGACGACAATGTAGTCAAACTCACCTTCGAGGCGCCTCGGCATTCTGCTTCCACCCAAACAGGCGTCATGCCCGGGCTTGTCCGGGGCATCCACGCGCTTTCCGTCCTAATAGTCAGACGTGGATGGCCAAGACAAGCTGGTGGCAGGCCCGGCCATGTCGAGAGCACAGGGGACCCTCGATCCGCGGGAGTTAGGTGGACTGGTGCTTGCATGGTAAACAGTCCTGTATTCCCAACAAGGCTTGAGACCTTCCATGCCCATCGTGAACCGCGTCGCCGACCTCCAACCCGATATTCAGGCCTGGCGCCGGGACATCCACCAGCATCCGGAGCTGCTGTACGACGTCCACCGCACTGCAGCATTCGTTGCGGACCGGCTGCGCGAGTTCGGCTGCGACGAGGTCGTGACTGGCCTCGGGCAGACCGGCGTGGTCGGCGTGATCAAGGGCAGCAAGCCGGCCGGCGAGGGGCTCAAGGTGATCGGCATGCGTGCCGACATGGACGCGCTGCCCGTCGACGAGCAGACCAACCTGCCTTACGCCTCCAAGACTCCGGGCAAGATGCACGCCTGTGGCCATGACGGCCACACCGCGATGCTGCTCGGTGCGGCCCGCTACCTCGCCGAGACCCGTAACTTCGCCGGCGATGCTGTGGTGATCTTCCAGCCGGCCGAGGAGGGCGGCGCCGGCGGCGCAGCCATGGTCAAGGACGGCCTGATGGAGCGTTTCGGCATCGAGCAGGTCTACGGCATGCACAACGGCCCGGGCATTCCGATCGGCTCGTTCGCGATCCGGCCGGGCCCGATCATGGCGGCGACCGACGAGGTCGACATCATGATCGAGGGCCTCGGCGGCCACGCCGCGCGTCCGCACAAATGCGTCGATTCCGTGCTGGTCGGCGCGCAGTTGATCACCGCGCTGCAGTCGATCGTCGCCCGCAGCGTCGATCCCCTGGAATCGGCCGTGATCTCGATCTGCGAATTCCACGCCGGCAACGCCCGTAACGTCATTCCGCAGACTGCGACGCTGAGGGGCACCATCCGCACGTTATCGCCGGAGGTGCGCAAGCTGGTCGAGAAGCGCGTGCACGAAGTGGTGGCGGGCGTCGCACAGATCACCGGCGCCAAGATCGACCTGCACTACAAGCGCAACTACCCTGTCGTGAACAACCACGCCGCGGAGACCGAGGTGGCGCGGCGCATCGCCAGGAACGTTGCCGGCGAGGCCAATGTGCACGAGATGCCGCCGCTGATGGGCGGCGAGGATTTCGCCTACATGCTGGAAGCGCGGCCCGGCGCGTTCATCTTCTGCGGCAACGGCGACAGCGCCGGCCTGCATCACCCCGCCTACAATTTCAACGACGAGGCGATCGTGTTCGGCACGTCCTATTGGGTCAAGCTGGTCGAGGAGTCGCTCGCGGCGTCTTAACGCCGAACCCCGAAGCACAAACGAAAAGGGCCCGTGCATCGCACGGGCCCTTTGTCTTTGAGGCGCGTGATCGGCTTTAGAAGATCCGCGAGAAGATCACATACAGCGTGGCCGACAGCGCGATCGCGCAGGGCAGCGTCAGCACCCAGGCCATCAGCAGATTGCGGATGGTCGCCATCTGCAGGCCCGAGCCGTTCGCGGCCATGGTGCCGGCGACACCCGACGACAGCACGTGTGTGGTCGAGACCGGCAGGCCGAACACGTCGGCGGCGCCGATCGTGGCGGCGGCGACGAGCTCGGCCGAGGCGCCCTGCGCGTAGGTGAGATGGGTCTTGCCGATCTTCTCACCGACCGTGACGACGATGCGCTTCCAGCCGACCATGGTGCCGAGACCGAGCGCGATCGCGACCGCCACCTTCACCCAGGTCGGGATGAACTTGGTGGCGCTATCGAGCCCGCCCTTGTAGGCGTTCAAGGTTGCGACCTCTTCCTTGTTGAGGTCGTTTTCCTTGTCCTTCATCAGGAAGCGGATCGCTTCCGAGGTCAGGTACATGTCGTTACGGGTGTTGCCGACCACTTCCGCCGGTACCTTGTTGAGCGAGCCGTATTTCGCGACCTGGTCGCCGACATCCTTCACCAGCACCGACAGCGAGGGGTAGGTGCCTTCGCTGATGTGGTGCGAGGTGATGTACTGCGTCACCGCAGGACGGGGATCGCCGATGATCGAGTGACCAGCGCCCTTGGCCGCGATCACCTTGGAGGCGGCCTCCGAGACCTTCTGGAACTGGGCGACCTGGCTCTCCGGCAGCGCGCGGTTGAGCGCGTAGGCCGTCGGCACGGTGCCGATCAGGATCAGCATGATCAGGCCCATGCCCTTCTGGCCGTCGTTCGAGCCGTGGGCGAAGCTGACGCCGGTGCAGGTTGCGATCAGCAGGCCGCGGATCCAGAGCGGCGGCGCCTTGTTGCCTTCGGGCGCGGCGTACAGGGCGGGGTTGCGCACGATGAACTTGAGCAGCAGCAGCAGCACGGCGGCGCAGATGAAGCCGAACAGCGGCGACAGCAGGAGCGCGTAGCCGATCTCGGTGGCCTTGCTCCAGTCGACGCCCGAGGTGCCGTCGCGGCCGCGCATCACGGCGTTGGCAATGCCGACGCCGATGATCGAGCCGATCAGCGTGTGCGAGGAGGAGGCGGGCAGGCCGAAATACCAGGTACCGAGGTTCCAGATGATCGCGGCGATCAGCAGTGCGAACACCATCGCGAAGCCGGCGCTGGAGCCGACCTGGAGGATCAGCTCGACCGGCAGCAGCGAGACGATGCCGAAGGCGACCGCGCCGGAGGAGAGCAGCACGCCGAGGAAGTTGAAGAAGCCCGACCACATTACCGCGAATTCGGCCGGCAGCGAATGGGTGTAGATCACGGTCGCCACCGCGTTGGCGGTGTCGTGGAAGCCGTTGACGAATTCGAAGCCGAGCGCGATCAGCAGCGCGACGAACAGGAGAATGTAGGGCAGGAAGGTCGTCACCTTCGTGCCGGTCGCGTTGACGTCGACATAGATGCTGTAGGCGACGAACAGCAGGCCTGCGGCAAGGATGCCGAAGAACAAGATCATCGTGAGCGGGTTAAAACCCTTGTCGAGATTGGGCCTGGATGCCGGCTGGACAGGCGTCGGATCGCCTACCGCACGGTCGAATGCAACATCTGTCATTTTTGGACGCCCCTTAACTAATTTGAAGGGGCTATTGTCCGCGATGGATTTGAAGGCTGGATGACAACTGCGTCGTAAAGTCGCTTTCCCTCCAGTATTTGCCAGTATTTAGGCGGCGCGCGGGGCTTTCTTCTGCAAGCCGGCGGCAATCTTCAGGTCTTCGACAAAGCGCTGATATTCCAGCACTTTGGCTTCCGGATCGGGGAGTCGCAGCAGATAGGACGGGTGCACCGTCACCAGTGCCTTGCGTCCCTCGGGCAGATCTATGAGCCGGCCACGGGTCTTGCCGATCGGGGTGATCTTGCCCAACACGCTTTGCGCGGCAGTGGCGCCCATCGCCACGATGAGCTCGGGCTGGATTGCCGAAACTTCCCGCTCGTACCATTGCCGGCACGCCCGGATCTCCGGCGTTGCCGGCTTCTGGTGCAGACGGATCTTTCCGCGCGGCACGAATTTGAAGTGCTTGACCGCGTTGGTGACGTAGACCTTGTTGCGGTCGACGCCGGCTTCCTGAAGCGCCCGATCGAGCATCTGGCCGGCCGGGCCGACGAACGGATGGCCGGCGAGGTCTTCCTTGTCGCCGGGCTGCTCGCCGACCAGCATGATGGTCGCATCTTTCGGGCCCTCGCCGAACACGGTCTGCGTCGCGTCCTTGTAGAGCGGGCAGGCGCGGCAGTGCGCGGCCTCCTCGCGGAGCGCTTCGAGATCGTCGGCAGCCAGCTTGCGTGGCATCGGAGCCTCCGGCCGCTTCTGGGGCTTGTGCGGATCGGTTGCGGCATTGGCGATCATGGCGCCGGTCATGCGCTCGGCGTCCTCGATCAAGGGCTTAATGATCGACGCCTCGGGCAGGTTCCTCCAGTATTTCTTTGGCATCTCCGTCTGCATTGCCTTCACCTTCAGCCGCGCCGGATTGAAGATGCTGGCGTAGTAGCGCCGCCAGGTTTCCTCCAGCCGGTCTTCGCCGGGTGCTTCGCTCTTGCTCACGCCCGACGTGAACGAGAGCGCGTGGCCATCCCAATGCGCACACAGATCGGGTGTCAGGATCGACCAGGGCATGTCGGCGAAGCGCTTGGCGAAGAACGGCGCGGCAAGCTCGACGATGTGATGCTCCGGCTCGAACCAGGCGACGTAATGCGCTGCGCGCTCGCGTCCGATCTCGCGGAAGCGCACGAAGGCATGCATCTTGTGCTCGTCGCGATGAACCGCTCGTGCCATCGCCGTGACCTGCGCGACATCGGGATCGGTCGCGACCTCGATGAGATCGTGATTGTCCTTCAATCGCCAGAGCAGGCGATAGAGGATCGCAAAGCGCTCGGGATCACGATGCAGGATCGCGGCCTTGGCGAGCTCGACGAATTTTGCCGACACATTGAAGGTGCCATCATTCACCTCAAGTATCGGAGACGGGGAGGGCGGTGCGAACAACTCGGCTTCGCCGCCTTGTACGGTCCAGATGACATCGGTTGGCTGCACATGATGCAGCACGAGCGACCGCGCGGCTTTGCGCCAGCCGTCGAAATCGGTTTCGGTGTCGAGGGTGATGTACTGCATCAGAAGCCAAACCCCAGTTGTGTCGCCTTCGGCTTGAACCGTTCGATCAGCCGCGCCTCGTCGAGGCGTTGCGGCGCGGGCCGGTGATCGCTGAGGACGATGAAAGGCAGCGCCTTGTTGCGGGGCACATGCAGCCGCGCGAGATCGGAGAGGCGGATCGTGGTGGTGCGCCGTGTCGCGATGATGCGTTCGACCGCCTTGGTGCCGAAGCCGGGCACGCGCAACAGCTCCTCGCGGCTGGCGCGGTTGACGTCGAGCGGGAAGCGGTCGCGATGGCGCAGCGCCCAGGCGAGCTTCGGATCGATGTCGAGCGGCAGCATCGCGCTGTCGTCGACGATCTCCGCAACGTCGAAACCGTAGAACCGCATCAGCCAGTCGGCCTGGTAAAGCCGGTGCTCGCGCAGCAGCGGCGGCTGTACCAGAGGCAAAGCGTGGCTGGCATCGGGGATCGGGCTGAAGGCGGAGTAGTAGACGCGCCGCAGCCGGTATGAGCCGTAGAGATTGGCACTGGTGTGCAGGATGGTGTGATCGGAGGCCGCGTCGGCGCCGACGATCATCTGCGTGCTCTGTCCGGCCGGTGCAAAACGCTGCGGCCTCGCCTTCGTCTTTGTGCTGCGGTTTTCCTCGGCCTCGTCGAGTTTCAGCCGCAGCCGGCCCATGGTGCGGCGGATCGCGCGCACATCCTTTTCCGGTGCGTATTGCTGCAGGCTCGTCTCCTGGGGCATCTCGATGTTGATGGAGAGACGGTCGGCATATTTGCCGGCTTCCGCGATCAGCGCGTCGTCGGCCTCGGGAATGGTCTTGAGATGGATGTAGCCGCGGAAGTGATGCTCCTCGCGCAGCTTTCGCGCGACGCTGACCACCTGCTCCATGGTGTAGTCGGGACTGCGGATGATGCCGGAGGAGAGAAACAGGCCCTCGATGTAATTGCGCCGGTAGAAGTCGAGCGTGAGCTTGACCACCTCGTCGATGGTGAATCGGGCACGCGGCACGTTGGAAGAGGCGCGGTTGACGCAATAAAGGCAGTCGTAATTGCAGGCATTGGTCAGGAGCACTTTGAGCAGCGAGATGCAGCGTCCGTCCGGCGCGTAGGAATGGCAGATGCCCATGCCCGGCGCGGTCGAGCCCATGCCCTTGCCGTCGCTGGAATCCCGCTTCTCGGTGCCGCTGGAGGCGCACGACGCGTCGTATTTGGCGGCATCAGCCAGAATCTCCAGCTTGCGTTGTACGTCCATCGTGGAATCCCTTTGATTCAGCTTACGAATCCGGATGAGCACCAATTCGATTGACTCCCCGGCCGCTGTTAGCTTTATATTAGAACATATCATGAACAAATGAGCCAGCCGCAGGTTCTTATTTTTGAGAACCTCGGCAATCACCTCTGAAGGAGCGGCGTATATGAGCGGCGCACGGATGAACGCGCTTGCGACCTTGCGCGGCCAGATCGAGCGCATCGAGACGGCGGAGGTCGTGCATCAGCACGATCGCGTCGCGCTCGGCCACGGCGAGGTCGACAGCGCGCTGAAGGGCGGGCTCGCGCGCGCGGTGATCCACGAGGTGTTTTGCGAGGGCCGGCAGGGAACCGCCGCGACGGGTTTTGTCATGGGACTTGCGGGGCGTGTCTCGCGGCGCCGGCCGCTGCTGTGGGTGCGGCAGGATTTTTCGGAACTCGAGACCGGCGCGCTGTCGATGAGCGGGCTTGCCGAGATCGGTCTCGATCCGCGCCGCGTGGTGATGGTGCGCGCCGCCGATGCCGAGAGCGCGTTGCGGACCTCGGCCGATGCGCTCGCCTGCGACGCGCTTGGCGCCGTCGTGCTCGAGCTCTGGGGTGAGACGCGGCAATTCGATCTCGTGGCGAGCCGCAAGCTGACGCTGGCCGCGCAATCGTCCGGTGTCACCGGCCTGATGTTGCGGATGGCGGCGCCGCCGCTGCCCTCGACCGCGGAGACGCGATGGATGCTGCGCGCGGCGCATTCGCCGCCGGGCCCGGCTTCAATGCCTGCGGCGCCTTGGAGCTCCTGGGGCGCGCCGCGCTTCGATGCGGAGCTGTTGCGCAATCGTCATGGCCCGTGCGGCCGGTGGATCATGGAATGGAAATGTGATGAGTGCCAGTTCTCTGAACCGTCGGCGTATCCTCAGCCTGTGGCTGCCACGCCTGCCCATCGATCGGATTCAGCGGTTCTTCGGCGCGCTGGGTAAGGCCAATGATCCGAGCATCGTTGTCATCAAGGACAACAATGCGCTGGTGATCCATGCGCTCAATGAAGCCGCCGAGCGCCTCGGCTTGCACATCGGCCAGCCCCTGGCCAATGCACGGGCGATGTGTCCGGACTTGAAAGTGTTCGACGCCGATGTCGTGGCCGATGCGAAGACGCTCAGCGACGTCGCCGACTGGTGCGACCGCTTCACGCCGCTGGTGGCGCTCGATCCGCCGCACGGGCTGTTTCTGGACATCACCGGCTGCGCGCATCTGTTCGGCGGCGAGGCTGCATTGTTGCAGACCTTCGTCCGCGCGCTCGCCTGTCAGGGTTTTGCCGTCAGCGCGGCGATCGCCGGCACCTCGGTCTGTGCGCGCACGCTGACGCGGCAGGCCTCCGGCACCATCGTCGCCGATGGCGGGGAGGCGGCGGCGATCAGCCGGCTGCCGGTATCCGCGCTCGGTGCGGGCGAGGCCATCACCACTGGTCTGCGCCGCGCCGGCCTGAAAACCATCGGCGATGTCGCCTCGCGCGAGCCGCATGAGATCACGGCGCGGTTCGGCGCGCGGTTCTCGACGCTGCTCGCGCATGCGCAGGGGCATGGCGATGCCCCGATCAATCCGCGCAAACCGCTGCCGGATTACATCGTGGAGAAGCGCTTTGCCGAACCGATCGCCACCGACACCATGATCGCGATGACGCTGTCGCGGCTCGCCGATACGTTGATCGCGTCCATGGAAAAGCAGGGCAAGGGCGCGCGGCGCTTGGAAGCCGCCTTCTTTCGCACCGATGGCGTGGTGCGCGCGATCATGGTCGAGACCGGGCGGCCGGTGACGCAAAGCAAAGTCATCGACCGGCTGTTTCGTGAACGCCTCGATGCGCTCGCCGATCCGCTGGATCCCGGCTTCGGTTTCGACATGGTGCGGCTGTCGGCAAGCCGCACCGAGATCGTGGTGCAGGAGCAGCGCGATCTCGACGCCCATGTCCACGACAATGACGAACTCGCCGCGCTGATCGACCGCATCGCCGCGCGCATCGGCGGAAAGCGCGTCGTCGTGCATTTGCCGCAAGACACCCATATCCCGGAATGTGCGGTGCTGGCCGCGCCTGCCCAGCACCATCTCGCTGTGGCCATGCAGGCCGAATGGCCGGCGCGCGCCGAGAGCGAGCCGCCACTGCGCCCCCTGCGGCTGTTCGACAGACCGGAACCGATCAAGGTGCCGTTCGCGACCGTGCCGGACGGCCCGCCGCATCAATTCACCTGGCGACGCGCGCTGCATGCGGTGGTGCGGGTGGAAGGGCCTGAACGTATCGCGATGGAATGGTGGCGGCAGGACGGCAAGCAATTGACGCGGGATTATTTCCGTATCGAGGACGCCGAAGGCCTGCGCTTCTGGATCTTCCGCGACGGTCTTTACGAAGGAGAGGTGTTCGACGACGAAGGCAAACCCATTCCCCCCAACTGGTATGTGCACGGCCTCTTCGCATGACCACGCCCGCTTATGCCGAGATCGGCATCACCACCAATTTCTCCTTCCTGCGCGGCGGCTCGGATCCGCGCGCCTATGTGCATCAGGCGAGCATCCTCGGCATTCCCGTGATCGGCATTGCCGACCACAACACGCTCGCCGGCGTGGTGCGCGCCTACAAGGAGCTCGACAATGACAAGGTGCTGCACAAGCCGAAATTGCTGATCGGCGCGCGCATCGTCTTCATCGACGGTACGCCCGACATTTTGGTCTATCCGCGCGACCGCGCCGTCTATGGCCGGCTGTGTCAGCTCCTCACCAGAGGCAAGCGCGGCGACGACATCACGCGGATCGAGAAGGGCGAATGCCGTCTCACCTTCGGTGATCTTCTTGAGTTTGCGGAAGGCCAGCTCCTGGTCCTGACGCTGCCGCATCGCTTCGAGCCCGCGCAGGCGCTGGATGTTCTCGCCAAGCTTAAGGACAGCCGCGCCGAGGGCGTGTGGCTGGCGGCGAGCCTGGTCTATCGCGGCGACGACCGCCGCCGCCTGGCGCGGCTCGATGATCTCGCCGCCAAAGCAAACGTGCCGCTGCTCGCGACCAACGAGGTGCTCTATCACCACCCCGGCCGCCGTCCGCTCCAGGACGTGCTGACCTGCATCCGGGAAAAGACCACGATCGAGGCGGTCGGACGGAAGCTCGAAGCCAATGCCGAGCGCTTCCTGAAGACGCCACGCGAAATGTCGCGGCTGTTCCGCGATTTTCCCGAGGCGATCGCGGAGACCATGCGCTTTGCGGGCAAGATCGATTTCACGCTCGACCAGCTCAAATACCAGTATCCGGACGAGCCGGTGCCGCGAGGCAAGACCGCACAAGGGCATCTGGAGGATCTGACCTGGGCGGGCGTGCAGACATATTTCGGCGGCAACATCGATGACAAGCTTCGCGCGACCCTGAAGAAAGAGCTCGCGCTGATCGCAGAGCTGAAATACGCGCACTACTTCCTCACCGTGCACGACATCGTGCATTATGCGCGCAGCCAGAACATCCTGTGCCAGGGGCGGGGATCGGCGGCGAACTCAGCGGTCTGCTACGTGCTCGGCATCACCTCCGTTAATCCGACCAGCGTCGATCTCCTGTTCGAGCGCTTCATCTCCAAGGAGCGGCTGGAGCCGCCTGACATCGACGTCGATTTCGAGCATTCTCGGCGCGAGGAGGTGATGCAATATGTCTATCGCCGCTACGGCCGCCACCGCGCCGCGATCATCGCCACCGTCATCCATTACCGCCCGCGCAGCGCCATCCGCGACGTCGGCAAGGCGCTGGGCCTGACCGAGGACGTCACTGCCGCGCTTGCCGACACCGTCTGGGGCAGCTGGGGCAAGGGCCTCAACGACATGCAGGTCAGGCAGGCCGGGCTCGATCCCAGCAATCCCATGATCAACCTCGCGGTAGAGCTCGCGACCGAGCTGATCGAATTCCCGCGCCATCTCTCCCAGCATGTCGGCGGCTATGTGCTGACGCAGGACCGGCTCGACACCTATGTGCCGATCGGCAATGCCGCGATGGACGACCGCACCTTCATCGAATGGGACAAGGACGACGTCGACGCACTCAACATGATGAAGGTCGACGTGCTTGCGCTGGGGATGCTGACCTGCATCCGGAAATGTTTTGATTTGATCGACCACCACAAGGGCGAACGCTGGGTGCTGGCGAGCGTCCCGCAGGACGATCCCAAGGTTTACGACATGCTGTGTGACGGGGAGTCGCTCGGCGTGTTCCAGGTCGAGAGCCGCGCGCAGATGAACATGCTGCCGCGCCTGAAGCCGCGGACCTTCTACGATCTCGTCATCGAAGTCGCGATCGTACGCCCCGGGCCGATCCAGGGCGACATGGTGCATCCGTATCTGCGACGGCGGAACGGCCAGGAGAAGGTGAGTTATCCCTCGCCATCACCCGAGCACGGTCCCGCGGACGAGCTCTACAAGGTGCTGCACAAGACAAAAGGCGTGCCCTTGTTCCAGGAGCAAGCCATGCGCATCGCGATCGAGGCGGCAAAATTCACCTCCGAAGAGGCTAACGGCCTGCGCCGCTCGATGGCGACCTTCCGCAATGTCGGCACCATCGGCCAATACGAGGAGAAGCTGATCGGCAACATGGTCGCGCGCGGCTACGATCCCAATTTTGCGAGAAGCTGCTTTGACCAGATCAAGGGCTTTGGCTCCTACGGTTTCCCGGAGAGCCACGCCGCGAGCTTCGCGCAGCTCGTCTACATCTCGTCATGGCTGAAATATCATCACCCCGATGCGTTCTGTTGCGGCCTGCTGAACTCGCAGCCCATGGGCTTTTACGCGCCGGCGCAGATCGTCGGCGACGCCCGCAAGAATGGCGTCGAGGTGCGCGACATCGACGTATCCTACAGCTTTGCGCAAAACACGCTGGAGAGCACCGACGGCAAATACTGCGCCGTGCGCCTCGGCTTCCGTCAGATCGACGGCTTTCACTGGCTCGATCCCGATGAGGAGTTGCTCAAAGAGGCGCAGGCGAAACGGCAAGGCAAGGTATATGTCACTCAGAAAGACTGGGCCGACCTGATCATCGACGCCCGCAACAGCGGTCCCTTCACCTCGCTCGAAGACTTCGCCCGCGACACCAAGCTGCCCAAGCGTGCGCTGATCCTGCTCGCGGATGCCGACGCCTTCCGCTCGCTCGGCCTCGACCGCCGCGAGGCGCTGTGGCAGGTGCGGCGGCTGCCCGACGACGTGCCGCTGCCGCTGTTCGAGGCCGCGACCGCGCGCGAGCAGCCGGACGAGCACGCAAAACCATTGCCGGAGATGCCGCGGGCCGAGCAGGTGGTCGCGGATTACCAGACCATCCGGCTATCGCTGAAGGGCCATCCGATGGAGTTTTTACGCGAGATGTTTTCGCGCGAGCGTGTGGTGGCCTGCAGGGACATCAGCCATGAGAACGAGCGGCGCCGCGTCCGCTGCGCCGGCGTGGTGCTGGTCCGGCAGCGGCCGGGCAGCGCCAGCGGTGTCGTGTTCATGACGCTGGAGGACGAGACTGGCATCGCCAATGTCGTGGTGTGGCCCAAGATCATGGAGCAGTACCGCAAGGAGGTGATGGGCGCGCGCCTCATCCTGGTCGAGGGCTATATCCAGAGCAGCCCCGAAAAGGTGACGCATCTCATCGCCCAGCGCATGGTCGACCGCTCGTACGATCTGGTCGGGCTCGCCAACGACGCGCTGAGCCGCAAGCATCCGGTGCCGGCAGGCGCCGACCTGATCGAGCCCCTCAACGACGATCCCCGGGCCCAGGCGGATATGCCGGCGCAAAAAATCCGCCACCCCCGCAACGTCCGCATCCTGCCGCCATCGCGGGATTTTCATTGAGGAGGCATGAACAACCGCAGGGATCGGCTGATCCCGCCCAACGATCAATACGATTTGAATCAACTCCCTAAGCAACCTGAAAGCGAAGTTCCTATATACTTGGTTGTGCCCGATTTGGATATGACGGGGTGATGTTTGCAGCAGCTGGAATCGCCGCAACGATCGCGCGGCCTCGCCGTCGCCGTAAAGCCGGATCGAAGACCCTCCCGCGTCGATAGGCTGAGTCTCTGGTTATCCAAGGGCAGCACGATCGATAGGCTTTGGATCGGGACAACCGAAAGCAAGCCTTACCCGGCGTTGCGCCGTGTGGAAGAGGCCCTCCAGCTCATCAAGCGCCACGACACACTCAACTATTCCCGTATCACCCGCAATCTCGACCGAATATGGGTGCACCTGCTCCCCAGCGCCCAGGCGCACTATGATCAGTCATTGAACGCTTGCGCCCTCGATGAACGTTACGTTCTCAACGAGACAATGACGCTTGCGCGGATTGCCTCAACCATCGTCCATGAAGCGACCCATGCACGATTGGAGGGATGGGGGATTATCTATGAAGAAAAGCGCCGCTATCGGATCGAAGCGACCTGTCTTCGACGCGAGCTCAACTTCCTCAAGAAGCTGCCTGGCAGCGGACCCATGCAGGAAGAAATTGTTCGTACATTGGAGTGGTGCAAAGTCGACCAGACTTACCTTTCCGACGCGAGCTTTCGGGACCGCGAAGACCAGGGTCAGATCGATACATTGCGCTATTTGAAAGTGCCGGACTGGCTCGTGCAATTTGCAAGGTGGCTCATTCGCAGGCGGCGTTCGCGTGTACCCGCACCATGAGTGCCTGAGCCTCCGCGAGGAGCGAAGCGACGAAGCAATCCAGACTGTATCTGCGGCAAGATTGTGGATTGTTTCGCTGCGCTCGCAATGACGAGCTTGTTGAGCCGGGCCGTGTCACACTCTCGGTGTCATACCCCGCGACCCGGCTACGCCAAGGCTTCGCCGAGGCTGACGTCCAGGGCCGCCGAAGCTTTAGCGTAGGCGGCAAGCGGGGTATCCAGTACGCTGCGGCCCCTCGGCTCTAGCCGAGCCGTCTCTGGAATACTGGGTCGCCCGGTCAAGCCGGGCGACGACAGTGTGCTCGTCTCAAAAATTCACCCGGTTCGAGATCGCGCCGTCCACGACGAGATTGGAGCCCGTGGTGAACCCCGACACCGGGCTTGCCAGAAACACCGCCGCGCTCGCGATCTCCTGCGGCGTTGCTATGCGGCCCGTCGGATTGCGCTTCATCGCATCGTTGTAGCGCTCCGGCATGTTCTGCTCGATCATGTTCCAGACGCCGCCCTTGAAATAGACCGTGCCGGGCGACACCACGTTGACGCGGATCTTCTTCTTTGCGTGTTGCCGCGCCAATCCCTTGGCCATGTGGATCAGCGCCGCCTTGATCGGGCCGTAGGAGCTGGCGAGATCGGCCTGCGCGGCCGAAATCGATGAGATGATGACGAAGGCGGCATCGCCGCTTTTCTCGCCGCTGGCCTCGAGGAACGGCCGCGCGGCGTCGAACGCATGCACGGCGCCGAGCACGTCGAGCCGGAAGTTCTGCTCCCAGGACGCTGCATCATGGCCCTGTGCCATCGCGCCGGCATTGGCGAACAGCAGGTCGAGGCCGCCGAGCTCCTTTGCAGCAGTCTCGATCCAGGATTTCAGCGCCGCACCGTCGGTGACGTCGACCGGACCGCCGCTGGCGCGGATTCCGCTTGCCTTGAGTTCAGTGACGGTCGCCGCAACCTGATCCGCGTTGCGCGCGCAAACCGCGACATTGGCGCCTTCACCGGCCAGCGTCGCCGCAATCGCCCGCCCGATGCCGCGCGTGCCGCCGAGGACGATGGCGTTCTTGCCTTTGAGACCGAGATCCATTGTTTGGCTTTCCTTTTTGTTGGTCGCCGGGAGTGTAGCCGTTTCAGGAGATACGCAGAAGCCTCAACATCGTCATTGCGAGCGTAGCGAAGCAATCCAGAAATGAATCCGCGGAAACAGTCTGGATTGCTTCGTCGCAAAGGCTCCTCGCAATGACGAGGTCGTAGGGTGGGCAAAGGCGCATAAGCGCCGTGCCCACCATTCCTCAGTTTGCACGCAAGCGGTGGGCACGCCTCGCTTTGGCCACCCTAAGAATTCTGCTTCACTCCGGTGCCGCCCCCACCGGCGGGCCGCCCGGCGGGCGGTGCAGGAAGGTCAGCGAGGCGTAGGCGCCGGCCCAGGAGCCGATCGCCGCGAAAGCGACATAGAAGGCGTTTTCGGTGTAGCTGATGACGGCGTAGGAGGAGAGCATGTACCAGACCGCACTCCAGTTGGCGGCCGACATGCGCTTGCGCGCAATCACGGCCGAGGTGAACATGACATAGACCGCGTCAGTGGCCGCCGTTGCGATGAACACGGCGCCTGCGGTGAGGGGATCGATGGCGGCCATTGCATTCCTTCATGTGCTAATGGATGGTTGCAAAAAACTACAGCATGATCCGGAAAAGTGCGCAGCGGTTTTCCGAAAAAGTTCATGCTCAAACAATAGAAAGGGAGAGAAGCGGCCATGCAAAGCCCCGCCGGCATTCTCAATGACATCTGGACCTCGGCCGGCGGCGACGGCTCCGCGCTCG
Organism: Bradyrhizobium sp. Mp27; assembly: GCF_029953005.1. Lineage (NCBI taxonomy): Bacteria > Pseudomonadati > Pseudomonadota > Alphaproteobacteria > Hyphomicrobiales > Nitrobacteraceae > Bradyrhizobium > Bradyrhizobium sp. Mp27. Next base: position 28,138 of record NZ_JASAUS010000012.1, read on the forward strand.
AACGCGTGCGGCTGACCGGTGACGAGCCGCAAATTCCGTCCTCGTTTCGCGTCGCCGTCGCCGGGCAGACGACGATCGCCGCCGCCGGCCTTGCCGCCGCCGAAATCTGGAGACTGCGCAGCGGTGAGACGCAGGACGTCTCGGTCGACATGCGCCACGCCGTCGCCGAATGCCGTTCAGAGCGTTATTTGCGCCTCGACGACAAGCCGCCACCGCCAGCCTGGGACGCCATCGCCGGCGTCTACAAAACCGGAGACAACCGTTTCGTCCGCTGCCACACCAATTTCCCGCATCATCGCGACGCCGTCTGCAACGTGCTCGGTTGCGAGCCCGAGCGCGACAAGGTTCAGGCCGCGTTGATGCAATGGAAGGGCGAGGATTTTGAAACTGCGGCCTATGCCGCGGGCGGCGTCGTCGCCCTGATGCGCTCCTACGACGAATGGTCCGCGCTGCCGCAGGCGCGCGCGCTCGCCGAACTGCCGCTGGTCTCGATCGAGAAGATCGGCGAGGCCCCGCCCAAGCCATGGCCGCAGGGATCGTCGAACGGCGATCGTCCGCTTTCCGGCCTGCGCGTGCTCGATCTCTCGCGCGTCATCGCAGGCCCCGTTGCCGGCCGCACGCTCGCCGCGCACGGCGCGGATGTGCTGCTCGTCTCGGGGCCGGAGCTGCCGGCCATTCCCTGGCTCACCATCGACACCGGCCGCGGCAAGCTCACCACGCTGGTCGAGCTGCAGAGCGAGGCGGGCAGGGCGCAGCTGCGCGAGCTGTTGAAGGGCGCCGACATCTTCTCGCAAGGCTATCGTCCGCGCGCGCTTGCAGCCCTCGGGTTCGCGCCGGAGGATGCGGCGAACATCAATCCCGGCATCGTCTATGTCACGCTGTCGGCCTATGGCCATGCCGGCCCCTGGGCGGAGCGGCGCGGTTTCGATTCACTCGTGCAGACCACGACGGGCTTCAACCACGCCGAGGGGCAGTCCGCCGGCATCGACGGTCCGAAGGAATTGCCGGCGCAGATGCTCGACCATGCCACCGGCTATCTGATGGCGTTCGGTGCGATGATGGCCAAGGCACGCCAGGCCCGAGAGGGCGGGAGCTGGCACGTGCGCGTATCGCTGGCGCAGACCGGACGCTGGCTGTGGAATCTCGGCCGGCTCGACGGCGGCCTGGACACCCCGGATCTTACGGGCGAGGCCGTACATGCTGCATTCATCGAACCCATGCCATCTGGCTTCGGCACGTTGAAGGCGGTGCGCCATTCCGCGCTGCTGTCGTCCACGCCGGCGGGATGGAGCCGCCCGGCGATGCCGCTCGGCAGTCATCCGCCACAATGGCCGGCGCGAAACTGACGTGAAGCTGACGCGATGCAATATTTTAACGCAAACGGAAAGGTGGCTGGCGTTTTTTAGGTTGTTTGAAATCCCAATTCAGCACTATTAGCGCGACCGATAAGGCAGGCGTCTGCCGAGATCGTCGCAGACTTGACCGGGCCCCATGGTAGTTGAAAATACCAAGCGATTGCAGGTGTTTACAAAACAACGGGTGATCACATCCGTAGTTTTACTGGCACTCGCTGGCGTCGGTGCCTATGGCTTCATGCGCGTGGGGGCCAAGGAGAAGAGCCACTCCGAGGTCTCCAGCCAGTCGCGCAGGAATGCGCAGAATTTCACGCCGACGCCGTCCGAATGGGCGACGCTGACGATCGAGCCGGTCAAGGCCAAGACCTTCCGGGCCGAATATGTCACCGAGGGTAAGGTCGCGGTCGACGAGGATCGCTCGACGCCGGTGTTCTCGCCCTATGCGGGCCGGGTGACCAAGCTGCTCGCCAAGCCGGGCGAGATGCTGAAGCAAGGTCAACCGCTGTTCACGATCGAGGCCGCCGACACCGTGCAGGCCCAGAACGATTTCATCGCGGCGATGACCTCGCAGAACAAGGCGAAGTCTGCGATCGATCTTGCCGACATCCAGTTCAGGCGCGCCAAGGACCTCTATGAGGGCCACGCCATCCCGCTGAAGGACTATCAGCAGGCCGAAGCGAACCAGGTCCAGGCGCAGAACGACATGCGCTCCTCGGCGACGGCGCTGGAGGCCGCGCGCAACAAGCTGCGCATCCTCGGCTTCACCGACGAGACCATCAAGGCATTCCAGGACAAGGGCGTCATCGATCGGGAGATCACGATCCACTCGCCGATCTCCGGCACCGTCGTGCAGCGCAAGATCGGTCCGGGCCAGTATGTCAATTCCGGCGCAAGCGATCCGGTGTTCGTGATCGGCGACCTCTCCACGGTCTGGCTCACCGCCTTCGTGCGCGAGAGCGATGCGGCCGCGGTGTGCATCGGGCAGGACATCAGCGTCAACGTGATGGCGCTGCCGGGCCACCCCCTGACCGCCAAGATCAACTACGTCGCCGCCGCCATCGATCCCAACACGCGCCGCCTGCTGGTTCGCGCGACCATCGACAACAAGGACGGCCTGCTCAAGCCGGAAATGTTCGCCAACGTCACGATCTATTCGGCCGGCGATCGTGCCGCGCCGGCGGTGCCGAAGCAGGCGCTGATCTACGAGGCCGACAAGGTCCGCATCTGGGTCGCGCGCGAGGACAAGTCGGTCGAGCTGCGCCAGATCAAGACCGGCCTCATCAATGGCAATCTCGTCGAGGTTACCAGCAATCTGAAGCCAGGCGAGCAGATCGTCACCAAGGGCAGCCTGTTCATCGACCGCGCGGCGTCCGGTAGCTGATCGACGACTCAAGAAAATTGAAGACCTGAATGGATCGTCTCGTCGCCCTTGCCGTCAACCGGCGCTTCCTGATGGTCGGGATGTTCGTCGCCGTGCTGATCGGCGGCGTGATCGCGTTCAACCAGCTCAACATCGAGGCCTATCCCGATCCGACGCCGCCGATGGTCGACATCGTGACGCAGAGTCCGGGCCTGTCGGCGGAGGAGATCGAGCGCTACATCACGATTCCGATCGAGACCCAGGTCGCAGGTCTGAAGAACCTCACGACGATCCGCACCATCTCGCTCTACGGCCTCTCCGACATCAAACTGCAGTTCTCCTTCGCCTACACCTATGACGAGGCGCAGCAGCAGGTCTTGAACCGCCTGGCGCAGCTTGCGCCGTTGCCGGGCAATGTGCAGCCGCAGATCTCGCCGCTCAGCCCGATCGGCGAAATCTTCCGCTACCGCCTCGTCGGTCCGCCGAACTACAGCGTGCTCGACCTCAAGACCATCCAGGACTGGATCCTGCAGCGCCGCTTCCGCGCCGTGCCCGGCGTCATCGACGTCACCGGCTGGGGCGGCAAGAGCAAGACCTACGAGCTCCAGGTCGACTTCAACAAGCTCGTCGCCAACGGCCTGACGCTGCCGCAATTGCTCCAGGCGGTCAGCAATTCCAACGTCAATGTCGGCGGCAACACCGTCAATATCGGCCAGCAATCGGCCGTGGTACGCGGCGTCGGCCTGATCCGTTCCATCGACGACCTCGCCAACACCATGGTCTCGCAGACCAACGGCAATCCGGTGCTGGTCAAGGACGTCGCCACCGTCACCGTCGGTCAAAAACCCCGTCTCGGCATTGCCGGCCTCGACGATTCCGACGACATCGTGCAGGGCATCGTCCTGATGCGCCGCGGTGAGCAGAGCTCGCCAACCATCAAGCGCGTCCACCAGCTCGTTCAAACCATCAACGAGTCCAGCATCCTGCCGCCCGGCGTGCGTATCGAGCGCATCTACGATCGCGGGGACCTGATCGACCTCACCACCCACACCGTGCTGCACAACATGGTGGTCGGCATCCTGCTCATCGTGCTGTTGCAGTGGATCTTCCTCGGCGATCTCCGCAGCGCGCTGATCGTCGGCGCCACCATTCCGTTCGCGCTGTTCTTCGCCGTGATCATCCTGGTGCTGCGCGGGGAATCCGCGAATCTGCTGTCGGTCGGCGCGATCGATTTCGGCCTCATCGTCGACGCCACCGTGATCATGGTGGAAGCGATCTTCCGCCGCCTGACGCAGACGACGCCGGTGTCGGAATCCGAGCAGATGTCGCCCGAGACGCTGTTCGGTATGAAGAGCCACGCCATCCTCAGCGCCGCCGCCGACGTTTCCCGCTCGATCTTCTTTGCCGCCGCCATCATCATCGCGGCGTTCCTGCCACTGTTCACGCTGTCCGGCGTCGAGGGCAATATCTTCGGACCGATGGCGCGCACCTATGCCTATGCGCTCGCCGGCGGGCTGCTCGCGACCTTCACGGTGACCCCGGCGCTGTCCGCGATCATCCTGCCCGCGCATGTCGAGGAGACCGAGACGAGGGTCATGCGGATCCTGCACCGGATCTACATGCCGGTGCTGAATTGGGCCGTCGCCAACCGCGGCATCATGCTTGGCGGCGCCGTCGGTCTCGTGCTGATGACGGTAGCGCTCAGCCGGCTGCTCGGCCTGGAATTCCTGCCCAAGCTGGAAGAGGGCAATCTCTGGATCCGCGCCACGCTGCCGCCGACCATCTCGCTCCAGGAAGGCAACACCTACGTCAACGAGATGCGCAAGCTGATCCGCGCTCGGCCCGAGGTGGAATCCGTGGTGTCGCAGCATGGCCGCCCCGATGACGGCACCGACGCGGCCGGCTTCTTCAACGCCGAGTTCTTCGCCCCCCTCAAGCCCGCGAGCCAATGGCCGGGAACGCACGACAAGGAAGAGTTGACCGCGCAGCTGTTGAAGCAGCTCGACGACCGCTTCCCCGGCGTCGAATTCAACTTCTCGCAATATCTCCAGGACAACGTCTCCGAAGCGGTCTCGGGCGTGAAGGGCGAGAACTCGATCAAGCTGTTCGGCAGCGATCTCCAGGCGCTCACCGACACCGCCAACAAGATCAAGTCGGTGCTGGCGACGGTGCAGGGCGTCACCGACCTCGCGGTGTTCACCTCGCTCGGGCAGCCGACCATTCAGATTGACATCGACCGTGCCAAGGCCGCGCGCTATGGGCTCGCGCCCGGCGACATCAACGCCACCATCAAGGTCGCGATCGGCGGCGATACGGCTGGGGATCTCTACGAGCCGGGCTCCGATCGTCACTTCCCGATCATCGTCCGCCTCGCGCCGGAATATCGCAGGAGCGCCGAGGCGATCCAGAATTTGCGCATCGGCGCGCCTGGCCCCAACGGCACCGTCACGCAGATTCCCCTGAGCGAGGTCGCCACCATCAGCCTCGTCTCCGGTGCCGCCTACATCTATCGCGAGCAGCAGGAACGCTATCTGCCGATCAAGTTCTCGGTGCGCGAGCGCGACCTCGGCAGCGCGATCCGCGAGGCGCAACAGAAGGTCGCCGAGCAGGTGCAGCTGCCGCCCGGCTCGCACATGGACTGGGTCGGCGAGTTCGGCAATCTCCAGGACGCCATCCGCCGGCTGTCGATCGTGGTGCCGATCTCGCTGACGTTGATCGGCGTGCTGCTCTGGTTCAATTTCGGCTCGATGACTGACACGCTGCTTGCCATGAGCGTGATCCCGATGGCGATCTTCGGCGGCGTGCTCGGGCTGTTGATCACCGGCACTGCGTTCAGCGTCTCCGCCGCGATCGGATTCATCGCGCTGTTCGGCATCGCGGTCATGGACGGCATCATCATCCTGTCGCAGTTCAATCAGCTGATCGAAGAGGGCATGGACCGCATGAGCGCGGTGATACGCACCGGCGAATTGCAGCTCCGGCCGGTGTTGATGACCTGCGTCGTTGCCGGCGTCGGCCTGCTGCCGGCGGCGCTGTCGGAAGGCATCGGCTCGCAGGTGCAGAAGCCGCTCGCCGTCGTCGTCGTCACAGGCATGATGCTCGCGCCGGTCGTGATCCTGGTGACCTTGCCGGTCCTGATTTCCTTCTTCTCCCGCCGCGCGCGCTGATCGCGCGCAGCCGCCGCGCCTCAGAATCCGTAGAGACGCGCCGGATTGTCGACCAGGATCTTCTTGCGCACCTCCGCATCCGGCGCCCACACCGGAAGTTGGTTGAGCAGCCGGCCGTCGTCGATCTGATAGAGCGGCGCGATGTCGGTGGGCTTGCGTCCCTCGACGCGGCTGGAATCCGGATGCGGCCAGTCGGTGCCCCAGACGATGCGGTCCGGGTTCGCCGCGATCAGCGCGCGGGCATAGGGCACCATGTCCTGATAGTCGGGCGCGAGGTTCGACGAGCGATAGGCTCCCGAGATCTTCACATAGGCCTTGCCGGATTTGACGAGCGCGACCAGGTCGGAGAATCCCGGCTGCTCCAGTCCGAGCGACGCCTCGAGGCCGCCGAAATGGTCGAACACGGCAGGCACGGGCGAAGCCAGCACGAGCTCCTTGATCGCAGAGATCATCGGCAGCGTGGTGTAGAGCTGCACGTGCCAGCCGCGTGCCTTCATGCGCTCGACGGCGGCCGTGAAACGCGCGCGGCCGACATTCGGATCGCTGACGCCGCCGGTAGCGAGATTGATACGACTGCCACGAAAACCGTCCGCCTGCATCGCGTCGAGCTGAGCCTCCGTCGTCTTGTCGTCGATCACGGCGACCCCGCGCGCTCTCGCGCCGCGCGCCTTCATGCCGAACAAGGTGGAGGAATTGTCGGTGCCATAGACGCTCGGCGTCACGATCACCACGCGCTCGATATGCAGCGCCTTGTGCAGCGCCGCCATTTCCTCGGGGCTTGCCGGTTCCGGCGTATAGACGCGCCCCGCGAAGAACGGAAACTTCTCGACGTCACCGTGGATGTGCGTGTGGCAATCGCAGGCAAGGGCCGGAACGTCGAAATCGACCGGCGTCGCGGGCTGCGCCGCACGGGCGTGAGCTTTGTTGGTCATGGCTACTCCGGCGGCAAGGGAGGCAAGCAGGACGCTGCGTCGGTTGAGCATGGTTGTCTCCCTGCTTCGTTATTTGGAGGTGGGACCGAAACAGTATCACATCAGCCCGGTAACCCGCTCCGCTTCGCTGCATAGCTGCTCGACAAGATCCGCAAGCGGGCGTGAGCCGTCGACGCGCACGACCGGGCAGGGCAGGCCCGCGAGCCAGGCTTCATCTTTTGTGAGACTGCGGCCCTCGCGATCGCCGGCTTCGTAGCGCGAGGCCCATTCGACGAACGACTCCGTCTCCTCGTGACGCCAGCCGCCCTGTGCGACGGCATCAGCTCCGAAATGCGTAGCCTCGCGGCCACGCAGGCGCTGCAAGCGAAGCTCGCGCGGCGTCGTCACAAAGACGACAAGATCGAACAACGGGACGAGCTCGTCGCCCCGGCCGGTGACGGTTCCGCTCAGCACCCAGTCGCGGCGCGGCAGAAACATCTCGCGCATCAGGCGCAGGCGCTCGGCGGCGGGGCGCGTCGTCTGGTAGGGCGGCACGGTCGGCAGCCAGAAATAATCGTCGCTGTCGTGATGCGGCAGCGCAAGCCGACCGGCGAGCGCGCGACCGATCGTCGTCACGCCGGAGCCCGAAGCTCCCATCAGATTGATGCGGCGGCTCTTCATCGGCATCAGGCCAGACGATTTGAAACTACTGCCCCGACGGCGTGCGCAGGCCGTGCCAGGCGTCGCGGACCTGCTGGTAATGCACCTCGGGCAGATAGTCCGGCGTGTTGAGGCTCAGCGTCTTGACGTCGAGATGGCCGACCGCACTGAGCAGCGTGTAGGAGGCGATCACGCGGTCGCGCAGGGCGCCGATCAGGCGGGCCTTGGCCTGGATCAGATCGGCCTGCGAGTTCAGCACGTCCACCGTCGTGCGCTGCCCGCCGGCGGCCTCGCGCTGCACGCCCTGGAGCGCGACGGTCGCCGCCTTCACCTCCGACTCGGACGCGGAGACCGTGATCTTGGCGCCCTCATTGGCGACCCAGGCGCTGGTCGCCGCCGTGCGCGCCTGGTTGCGGACCTGATCGAGCACGAGCCGGCTCTGCGCCGTGATCTCCTTGGCCTGCCGGGTCTGCGCGGCGGCCTGGCCGCCGTCGTAGATCGGCGCGGTGACGTTGGCGACGATCGAGGCCTGGTCTTCGGCGATGGTGCTCAGCGTCGGGTCGTTGCTGCGGCTCTTGCTGGCGCTGCCCTGAAGACTGGCGCTCGGCAGCAGCGCGCCCTCGGCGATGCGGATGTTGGTCGAGGCAACATCGACGTCGAAGCCCGCCGCCATCACCGCTGGATGCTGGCGGATCGCCATCGTCAGCGCATCCTCGCGGCTCTTCGGCAGATAGCGGTCGACGACTTCGGCGGGCCGAAGCTGCGTTGGCGCATTGCCGATCACCTGCGCGTAGACCGCCTGGCTCACCGCCAGTGCGACTTCCGCGGCGTTGAGATCGGCGAGTCCCCGGTTGAGCCGCGCCTCAGCCTGGGCGCTGTCGGTCGGCGTAACGTCGCCGGCGTTGAGGCGGCGCTGGGTGACGGCGAGCGTCTCGCGCAGGAACGCGACGTTGGAGCGTTGCGCCTCGACCAGTGACTGGTTGGCGAGCACGTTGGTGTAGGCGGTGACCGCGTCGAGCAGCACGCCCTGGCCGACATTGCGCAGGGCCTCGCGGCCGGACTGCACCTGGAGTTCCGCGGCGCGGACGCTGTTGGCGGTGCGGAACCCGTTGAACAGGGTCTGCGTCACGGTGACGCCGATGATCCACGGCTTCAGATTGGCGGTCTGGATCGTGTTGTCGGGCAGCAAATTGCGCACCGATTGCAGGCCGGCGCTGAGGCTTGCCACGATCTGCGGCCGGTAGCCGGCGAGCGCCTGCGGCACGTTTTCATCCGTGGCGCGTTGCCGCGCGCGCTCGGCATTGAGCTGCGGGTTGGTCTGGTAGGCCTTGGCGAGCGCTTCCGGCAGGGCTTCCGCCCATGCGGTGGAGGGCAGGGCGCAACAGAGCGCCAGCGCGGTCCATGTCGCAAGCACAGGACCCACGCCCGATCGATGTCGCGTCATCACGCAACCAACTCTGGCGGCACGCCCAATCATGTAATCCCGCTAAACCCCGGCTGTCCGCCCCCGCCGACGGTGGCCTCTTAACTGTTTAACCAGCCGGGGTCCCGCAGGCAAACTGCCGCGGGGGAAACCCCCATCTATTCCGTGCTTGTTGCAGGTGCGTCACAGGGTTTCTGCACCAGAGCGGCGAAGCCTTACACCAGCCTGACCGCTCGCGGGCATTACCGGTTCTTGTTCACCGGCTTGCGCTTCTCGATGAACGCCGCCATGCCCTCGGAGCGGTCCTCCAGCGCGAAGGTCGCGTGAAACAGGTTGCGCTCGACGCTCATGCCTTCGGCGAGCGTGGTCTCGAAGGCGCGGTTGACCGCTTCCTTGGCCATGGCGACGGCGGGCCGCGACATCGATGCGATCTTCTCGGCGGCTTCCATGACCTCGTCTGTGAGCTTGTCGGCGGGCACGATGCGGCTGACGAGGCCTGAGCGCTCCGCTTCCGCCGCATCCATCATGCGGCCGGTGAGGCAGAGGTCCATCGCCTTCGACTTGCCGATCGCGCGGGTCAGGCGCTGGGTGCCGCCGATGCCGGGAATGGTGCCGAGCGTGATTTCGGGCTGGCCGAATTTGGCGGTGTCGGCGGCGATGATGAAGTCGCACATCATGGCGAGTTCGCAGCCGCCGCCGAGCGCATAGCCCGCGACCGCGGCGATGGTCGGCTTGCGGCAGCGCGCGACGCGGTCGCCGCCGATCGCGGCGAAATCCTCGGAGAACATATCGATGAAGCCTTTCGGCTGCATCTCCTTGATGTCGGCGCCGGCGGCAAAGGCCTTCTCGCTGCCGGTGACGACGATGCAGCCGATGGCGTCATCGGCCTCGAGATCGTCGACGGCCGCGGCGATCTCGCGGAAGACGCCGAAGGAGAGCGCATTGAGCATCTTCGGCCGGTTCAGCTTGATGATGCCGACCGCGCCCTTGCTCTCGACGATGATGTGTTCGAACGTGCTCATGCTCCACCCACGCTTTTGATTGGGCGGGCAATGTGCCCGCTGGCGCGGTGGGCTTCAAGGGGGCCGAAAAGCTGTCGGAACGAGGCCGCCCAGAACGCGCGGCGAGACGCGCGTTCCGGACGAGGTCCCTCACCCCAAAATCAGGCCAAAAAACAGGCCAAGCATCAAGCGAAGAACATGCGTGCGGCAGAGGCCAGCGTCAGCAGCGTGCCGACGCCGATGAAGATCTTGCCGATCAGCGAGCTCTGGTCCCAGGCCGAGCTGTGGCTGCTCGCCATCACCGGCGCCGGCCGCGCCTCGGTTGCGGCGATCACTGCCTTCTGTGCCGGCGGGTCCTGTTGCAGGGCGCGGTCGATGTCGTTGAGCTGATCGGGCGCCACCACCTGAGCCTCGTCATTCGGCGCGGTGGTATTATCGGCTGCAGCCTGAACGTTGTCGTTGGCGCGGCCGGTCATCGCGGAGGCCGCGGCAGCCGTCGGCGTATCGCCTGCGGCGATCTGCGCGTTGGCGTTGGCGACTGCCGGCGGCATCCGGCTCAAGGCCGGCACGTCGTTTTCGACCTTTGCCGCGCCGTCCTTCTTGTCGGCCTTGTCGTCGGATTTCTGTGCCGTCTTGCCGCTGTCGCGGTGGCGCGATGCATGGCGCCGCTGCTTGCTCGGCTTGACTGCCTCGGCCTGGTTGCTCGCGCTGTCCGATTGGCTGCTTGCGGCCGAACTCGGCGCCGCCTGTGCAGCGGCTCCGACCAGCACGAAAAGGCCGGCAAGAAGAATCAGTGCGGCGCGCCCGCTGGCTTTCATCATGTTGACGATCTCCCCAATTCCGCCTGTCCCGGGACTGAACAGAGCCCCTGGGGCGTGACCACAGCGGGGCAAAAAATGGGAATCTTCGGGCTATCCCGGGCAAAAGCGGGGCAAACCGCCGCCTCGCGACCGGCCGCCGGATGCGGACGGGACCGATCGGTGTTATGAGCCGTCGCGGGTTTCTACGGTTGCATCGCGTGGCGAGGCACGGCGCAGATCACGAAGCCGTGATCTTTCTGGTGCCGGCGTAACAAACTGAAAGAGCTGCCGAATTGCATGGTGAGGGCGCGTGCGCGGACGTGAGGACGAGTGGACCGGCCTGATGCGGTCGGCCATGGCAGGCGATGATGCGGCGTATCATCGCCTGTTGAAGGCGGTCACGCCTGTGCTGCGCGCTGCCGCGAGGCGGGGTCTGGCGCGGGCCGGGCAGCCTCCCGACCAGGCCGAGGATATCGTGCAGGAGATTTTGTTGGCGGTGCATCTGAAACGGCACACCTGGGACAGCGAAGCCCCCTTCGCCCCGTGGCTGTTTGCGATCGGGCGCAACAAGCTGATCGATGCGCTCCGGCGGCGGGGCCGGCGGGTCTTCGTCAACATCGACGATTTCGCCGAGACGCTGCCGGGCGAGGCTCCGCAGGAGACGGCCTCGGCGGCCGAGGTCGCAACGCAGCTCGACACGCTGCCGCAGCGCCAGCGCGACGTGCTGCAGTCGATCGCCGTCGACAGCGCTTCGATCAAGGACACGGCGTCAAAGTTTTCGATGAGCGAAGGTGCGGTGCGGGTCGCGCTACATCGCGGACTTGCGGCGCTGACTGCCAAACTGCGGGACCACTAGTCATGGATACCGATCAACTCATTCGCTCGCTCGCGGCCGACAACGCCCATCGCGCGCCGCGCGTCGGCGCCATGCTGACGATGGCGCTGCTGGTGGCGGCGCCGTTCTCGATCCTGATCTTCGCCAGCTTCCTTGGCGTGCGGCCCGACGTGATGACCGCGATGCATAATCCGTTCTTCGACACGAAGTTCGCGGTCACGCTGTCGCTTGCGATCCCCGCGATCATCGTCAGCCTGCATCTGTCACGGCCCGAGGCCTTGATGCGTGGCTGGGGCTGGCTGCTGCTGCTTCCCGTCGGCCTGCTTGCGGTTGCGATCGGCAGCGAGACCATGATGGCCCCGGCGATGCCTATGACGATGCGGCTGGTAGGCAAGAACTCCCGGGTGTGCATGCTCGCGATCCCCGCGATGTCGCTGCCGCTGCTTGCGGGCGCGCTGTTCGGCCTGCGCCACGGCGCGCCGTCGCATCCTGCACTCGCCGGCGCGCTCGCCGGCCTGCTGTCGGCCGGCCTTGCCGCAACGCTCTACGCCTCGCACTGCACCGACGACTCGCCGCTGTTCGTCGCGACCTGGTACACGATCGCGACGGCGCTCGTGACCGCGATCGGCGCCTACGCGGGTTCGAAAGTTTTGCGCTACTAGCGGCGGCGGCCTCACGCCACCGGCGTCGTGCCCTGCTGCATGCGGTGGAAGCGCAGCACCTGCTGCGCGGTCGATGAGCGCAGGGCCTCGTAGGCATCGCGCAGCGTCAGCATGTCGGTCTTCGAGCCGCCCGAGAGCTTTTCGCGCATGGCGATGATCGCGCGGACGCTCGACCATTGCATGCCCGCGACCTTGGCGAGGACCATCACGCCCTCGTTGCGGCTCTCGATCATCATGTTCTCGGCGGTCTCGACCGCGACGCCCGCGAGCGCTGCGAGCCCCGCATTGGTCTCGTCGAACTTGCCCTGCTCGGCGAAGCTGGTGACCTGGAACTCGTTGAGACGACCGTCCTCGTGCAGCGATCTCACCAGCGCGCGCGCCATTTCGGTCTGCCTGGTCATGGCGGCGGCGCGGACCCGCTGGGTCGCTTCCTGGACCACGCTGGACACTTCGTCCGCGAGCTCCGGATGCGCGGCCTCGAGCTTCCTGCGCACGCTCAGCGACGCCCTGGCGATCAGCTTCAGGTAGTGATGGCGCGGCAGGTCGGGCCGCAGGCCGATGCAGGTGGCGAGGTCATCGTCGCGTTCGGCGCGCGTGACGAGGTCGGTGAGACTTCCCTCGGAGAGCCGCGCGCCCGGATTGCTGACGGTCGATTGCACGACGTCTTCGTTGCCGCGCGCCACCAGCACGTCGGTCAGCGCTTCCGACAGCACCCGCCGCAGCGAGATCGCCTTGAGATGCGCCTGGCCCCTGGTGCGCGCGATCTCGATCAGGGTCGCCTCGTCCAGCCGTTCCGATTTCGAGAGCACGGGTCCGGAGACCTCGATCACCTCGTCGAGCGCGAGGGTGCGGATGATCTTGGGCGGCGCGGCCGCGATCGGCGCGAGACGGTTGGCGAGCAGCGTTCTCGCCGAGGCCTCGATCTGCTCGATCAGGCACTGGAACACGTCGTCGAACACCCTGATGTGCTCGTCGGAATAATCCACCGCATTGTTGATGAAGAGATCCGTGACGCGGCGCAGGGCCTCGACCCGGCGCGCGACGGTGCCGTGCGAGAGCGCGGTCTGCAATTCCTCAAGCAGGTTCTCGGATGGTTTTTCGGATTTCGATCTCATGGCCCTGTCCTGGAGCGTTCGGTCCGGCTGCGGCTTCTGCGCAGCCAGGAGAAAATGGATTAGTCAGCTCGTTGCAATACGGTTGCGCCCTTGCGCCTTGGCGGAATAAAGCGCGCTGTCGGCGCGTGCGAGAAACGTGTCGGCAGTATCGTTGTCGCGCAGCGTCACGACGCCCGCGGATATCGTCACCCGCATGCCGGGGGAAAATGCGCTCCAGTCGAGATCGGCGACGATGCCGCGCAGCCGCTCGAGCATGCGCCCCGCCGCGCCGCCGTCGGTGCCCGGCAGCAGCAGCAGGAACTCCTCGCCGCCATAGCGGCCGAAAAAGTCGGCCGGGCGGATATTTGCAAAAATGGTGATGGCGAAGGTGCGCAGCACCTCGTCGCCGACGGGGTGGCCGTGGGCGTCGTTGATGCGCTTGAACCAGTCGAGGTCGATCAGCGCGATGGCGCAAGGTGCGGACGCCTGCTGCGACTTTTCGACCTCTGCATCGAGCAGCCGCATGATGCAGCGGCGGTTGTAGGAGCCGGTGAGCTCGTCGAGCTCGGCGAGCTCCTCGATGCGCTGATAGGCGGCCTTCAGCTCGATGCTGCGCCGGTACAGGACCTTTCGCAGTGTGGCGCCGAACAGGCCGAGGAAGGCGCACTGGCCGATCACCAGGACGAAGCACAGCATCGAGGCTGTCCGCTGGAGCTTCGTGGCGACTGGCATGCCGATCGGCAGGTCGGAGGCGAGGAAGACGGCCGCGAGGCAGGTCGTCGCGATCGCCCAGGTGAACATCGCCTGCGCCGAGGTCATGCGCAGCGTGCCGAAGGCGAAGATCAGGAACAGCACGCTGATGAAGGCGATGCCGAGGGTCGGCACCGACACCAGGAAGATGAACTGCAGCGCCATGTGCGCCGAGATCTGGAAGACGGTGAGATAGTGGTCGCTGTGCCTGTCGCCGACGCCGGCTTCCGACATCACGACGAAGATGCCAATGATCATCAGGCCGCCGACCCAGAACAGCGACGGAACGTTCATGGGGACGACGCCGTCATGGGCATAGATCAGCAGCACGAAGGCGCCGAGCGAGTAGCTTGCGACCTGGCCGACATACATCTGCCGGCGTTGCCGGACCCGGCGCGCTCGCACCTCGGGCGCAGCCGCGTCGGGCATGAGAACGAGATCCGCGACCTGAGCGGCATTCCTCTCCGGTAAGGTCGTCGCGGCCGTGCCCATTGTCCCGCCAAGGGTGGATGTCAGCCCAAAAATCTACGCGGCAAGCCTTTAGGTTTGGTATCCTTCGAAATCGAATCCAAACGGTGCAGCGCGCAACAGGGTGACAGCGGCCGGCGGGGAAATTTGCCGGCGATTAGGCATCGTTGGCGACGGGGTCGAGCCAAAACAGGGCTTGGTGAGACATACGTCGTGCAGGGCTGCTATGGTTCCATCATGTCGGGCCGTCCGTGCGGGACGGCATTGCGCAGGGAATGCATCATTACTATGTTACCGTTATCGAGCGAGCCGGCCAACCGCCGCGGGTGGCAAAAGGAAAATTCGCGTATGTGGGGTAGATCACACAGACCCCCGTGTGACTGCGGTAGGCTGAAGAATTTCGCCCCGCCCGTCGAACCGTCCGCCGCGCCGACCCGACCAACTTTGCGAGACGGGCATTGAGCGTGACACAGGCGGCTTCGGACGAGGTCCTGATCGCCAGGATCGCTCAAGGTGACCGGCTCGCCATGCAGGTGCTGTACGGGCGGCACCATGTCAGGGTCTACAGGTTCGGGCTAAGGCTCGTGCGGGACGAGCAGGCGGCGGAAGACCTCATCAGCGAGGTATTTCTCGACGTCTGGCGTCAAGCCGGCAAGTTCGAGGGTCGATCCGCCGTTTCCACCTGGCTGCTGGCAATCACCCGATTCAAGGCCCTGTCTGCGCTCCGGCGCAGGAAGGACGTTGGGTTGGACGACGAAGCTGCCAACGCGATCGAGGATTCGTCTGACGATCCGGAAATCGCGGTGCAGAAAAAGGATACCAGTGAAGCGTTGCGGGAGTGTCTGACGGGCCTCTCGCCGGACCACCGGGAAATCGTCGATCTCGTCTACTACCACGAGAAATCCGTGGAAGAAGTGGCCGAAATCGTCGGTATTCCGGAGAACACTGTGAAGACGCGCTTGTTCTATGCGCGCAAGAAACTGGCCGAACTGCTGAAGGCAGCCGGCGTTGAGCGAGGCTGGCCATGATGGCGTTGAGCAAAAAGATGCTGGAGCAAGAGCCCAGTGAAATTGAACTGCTGCTGCCCTGGCACGCCGCCGGTACGCTGAACGCGCGTGACGCTCGCCGCGTCGAGGAAGCGCTGGCGCGTGATCCGGCGCTTGCAAAGCAATATGCCGCGATCCGCGGCGAGTACGAAGAGACCATCCATCTGAACGAGAGCATAGGGGCTCCGTCGGCGCGGGCGATGCAGAAGCTGTTCGCCGCGATCGACGCCGAGCCGGCGCGGCCGGTCGGTTCGCTGCCGCTCTCGGCGCGCATCGCGACCTTCTTCTCGAGCCTGTCGCCCCGTACGCTGGCCTGGTCGGCGAGCCTGGGTGCCATCGCGCTGCTGCTCCAGGCCGGCATCATCGGCGCCGTGCTGATGAAGACCCAGCCCGCGACCTTCGAGACCGCTTCGCTGTCGGTCGGCGCGCCGATCACACGCGACCTTGGAGCTGCACCTGCGCGCGCGCTGGTGCGCTTCACGCCCGAGGCGCGCGTCGCCGACATCACCGCGCTGCTCGACAGCTACCAGGCTTCGATCATCGGCGATGCCAAGGGCGGAATGTTCCGTCTCCAGTTCGACAAGGCGATGAGCCGGGACGAGCTCGCCTCGCTGCTCGGCAGGATGTCGCGCGAGAAGTTCGTCAACCTCGCCGTCGCGGCGCCGTAAGGCGCCGCTGCACCGATGACGCGCAAGTCCGAGAGTAAGTCGCGAGCCGGGGCCTACGCTTCATCGGTCGGAGCTGCACTCTTGCTCGCCGCCGGTCTCGGCGTCGAGGTTGCGCAGGCGCAGGCCATCATGCGCACGCCGACGATCAGCGTCCCCACGCGCACCCCGACCATCTCTCCCAGTATCGCCGCGCGCGTCAGCCCCGGTGTCGGCGCCCGGGCCGTCGGTGTCACCCCTGGCCCGCGTTCTATCCCTGCTATCCCGCGTACCACCACCACGGCGCGGATGAGACCGACCCCGGTGCTGCCCTATGCGCGCTATTCGCCGAACCTGTACCCGGCCTGCACCGCCCCCTATCGCGACGCCGACGGCGAATGCCTGGCGCAGCCTGGCGCAGGCGGCGATGGCGCGGGCAAATCGGGCAAGAAGCGCGCCGGCAAGGGGCTGGGCGACAGCACGCCGGCCGCCGTCGACTTGCGCACTTTCGCCAATGAATTCGTAGCCGAGATCGACGGTGCGCTGTCGGCGACCGAAGCCGACGAGCTTGCGCGTCGCCACGGCTTGACGCGTGTCTCATCCGAGAATTTCCCGCTGATCGGGGCGACGTTCGGCCTGTTCCGCATCACCGACGGCCGGCCTTCCGAGACGGTGCGGCGGGAGTTCGCCGCCGACGGCAGCGTGCGTTCGGTCCAGCCGAACTTCCGCTACGTGCTCCAGGACCAGAAATCGTCGGTGCCGACCGAGGGCGATCCCGCGCAATACGTGCTGGCCAGGCTTCGGCTGCCGCAGGCGCATACGCTGGCGCACGGCGCCAACGTGACGGTTGCCGTGATCGACTCCGGCATCGACGCCCAGCATCCCGAGCTCGCCCATTCCATCGCCGACAACTTTGATGCGCTCGGCAGCTCCGAGGGCCCGCATGTCCATGGCACCGGCATTGCCGGCGCCATCGTGGCGCATGCCAAGCTGATGGGCAGCGCGCCCGAGGCGCGCATCATCGCCATCCGCGCCTTTGGCGGCTCGACGGGTGGAGCCCAGAGCTCGTCCTACATCGTCCTCCGCTCGCTGAATTACGCCGCCGAGCACGGCGCGCAGATCGTCAATATGAGCTTTGCCGGTCCGAAGGACGCCGTGATCGAGCGCGCCATCGCGGCCGCCGCCGCCCGCGGGCTGGTGCTGATCGCGGCCGCGGGCAATGCCGGCGCGAAATCGCCGCCGCTCTATCCGGCCGCCAATCCCAACGTGATCGCGGTCAGCGCGACCGACCAGCAGGACAAGCTGTTCTCGGCGTCCAACCGCGGCAATTACATCGCGCTGGCGGCGCCCGGCGTCGACATCTTCCTGCCCGCGCCGGACGGCAAGTACCAGATGACCTCGGGGACCTCGTTCTCGGCCGCCTATGTCTCGGGCGTCGCCGCGTTGCTGCTCGAGCGCAATTACACGCTCAAGCCGGAAGCGTTGCGCATGACGCTGGCGAAGACCGCGCGCGACCTCGGTTCACCCGGCCGTGATGATCTCTTCGGCGACGGTGAGGCCGACGCGTTTGCCGCGGTGATGGCCGTTCCCGTCGACAACGCGACGCCTGTTGCGGCTGCGTCGGGTACAACAAAACGTGAAGATGCCGAGAAGCGTCGCGACGAGCCTGGCGTCCGCGCGATCGAACAACCCTCGCTGTCGAGCGCAGGCGATAAATCCACGATTTCTCAGGCGGATAGGCCGGCGACGCGATAGCGGCTGCGACAACTTTGCGCGCGGTGCGACGGCCAAGAAATCGAACGCCGCATTGAACGTTCAGCCGGCTGCCACGACCAAATTATGTGGGAGCGGTCATCCCTCCCCATAAGTCATATCAGGCGCGAGCGCCCATCCACCCCAAGCGCCCATATGGCTCGACCCGTCCGGTTGTCCCCCCGGACGGGTCTTTTCTTTTCAGGCGTCTGATTTCTTGAACCGCCCGGCGCGATCAGCTTCCGGTTGAGCAAACGCGGCGGCGCCCCTTGTCGGCGTCCGCGAGTCGCCCCGCAGGCCGGTTATGCTTGTGCGAAGCTTGACTCGAAAACACAGCAATTCTCCGCACGACTACGGTGAATGACGGCGACCGGCGTGTCGTTGCTGGACAAGTCAAAACTTTTCCACAAAATATTCATGTCGCGTCTAAATTGATTCGTGTGCGTTGCGTCGCGTCCGTATTTTTCTCCCAACGGGCTGGTTTATGACACATCGCCAAGAGGCTGTTCGCGACGTGGCGCGTGGCCGCGACATTGCGGCACGCTGGTGCGCTCTCGCCGAGCAGCGACTGGAACATCTCTCCGAAATGTTCGAGACCGGACGCTGGCGCCGCTATCACTCCGAGATCGCATTCCTCGAAAACATCCAGGAAGCCAAGCGCGCCGTCCAGACCTGGCGCGCGCTCGCAACCGGTACTGACGTGGCCGCGGCGGCCGCGAGTGTCTCGCCCGTATTCGGCTGGTCGCCGGCGACCATGCCCCGCGTGTTTCCGCGCGACCAACAGGCGCAGACCGTGCAGCCGAAGGCCGTCCATATCGCCGCAGAGACCGCCGTCCCGGTCAGGCTCGCGCCCAAGCCGGAGGTCCTTGCCGAAATCATCGAAGCCCCGCTCGCGCCGCGAGCGACGCCTGCTACGGTGGCATTGTTCACTGCGCCCGCCGCTGTCGCGCCGCTCAAGGCTCCCGCTGCACGGGCGCGGGCGCCGCTCACCGCACCCGCCGTGAGGTCACCGGTCGCCGCACCTGCCGCAATCGCGGCGTTCACCGCACCTGCCGTGGAGGCGCCGCCCGCCACGCCTGCTGCAATGGCAACGCTCCTGCCGCAGTTCGCCCCGCCCGCCGCCGAAATCGTCGCCGCACCCGAGCGCGTCGTCGAATTCACCTTCAGCCTCGACGGCCTGGAAGCGAAATACCCGCTGCTGAGGAACGCGTTTTAAGGCGGACATTCAAGACGGTAGCTGCGACTTCTTGCGCCGTCATCCTGAGGCGCGAGACACGTGGCGCAATGCGCCGCGTGGGGAGCCTCGAAGGATGCGCGGCCCGTCTGCCGCCGCGCTGACGCTTACTTCTTGGACCTCGGCGCCCCCGCCCGCCGCCGCGCAAGCTGGCTCACCGATCCCCAATCCGAGCGAATGAGCGCCTCCTTCTTGGCGCGACTCCACCCCTTGAGCTGTCGCTCAGCTGCAATGCCGTCGGTGATCCGATCGAAATACTCCGACCACATCAGGACCACTGGCCGTCTCGAATAGGTGTATCCCGGATAGGCACCGGCATTGTGTTCGTCGACGCGTCTCGACACGTCCTCGCCGGTAGCGCTCCCGATATAGAAGGAGCCGTCCGCACACCGCAGCATGTAGACATAGATGCCCACAACATCATCCTTCGAGGCTCCTCGCGCGCTGCTCCGCACCGCACGGCTCGCACCTCAGGATGACGGCGCTGTGCTTGTTGTCAATGCTTAGCGGAGCAACTTTTGAGTGTGTCGCCGAACAGCGTGACGTTGTCGAACCCAAGCTCCGCCTCTCGCCCCGTCATCTTGAGGTGCGAGACACGTGGCGCAATGCGCCGCGTGGGGAGCCTCGAAGGATGCGCGGCCCGTCTGCCAACGGCGCAGCTACCGCCGCACCGCATTGCCGCCGACCACCAGCTGCGCGAAGCGCTGCGCGCCGTCCGCCGACAGATCCGACGTCACCGCACGGGCGTGATCGAGCCCAACCACGGCGCCGCGCGGGGTTTCCGAGATCATGTTGTTGTTGACGAGCGCGGTGCCAGCGCCGGACACCACGGAGACGCCGACGCCGGCCAGTGCCTTGCGGATCACGTTGCCCGTGATCGCGACGTCGCGCAGATATTTGCCCCAGCCGGCGACGATGCCGTAGGACGGCGCGTTCTCGATCACATTGCCGGTCACGGAGCTGTCAGCCTCGATGTAGATGCCGACGCCGGCATCGTCGTCGGGGGCGGTGCCGATCGGTCGCTTCGGGATCAGATTGCGGATGATGTTGCCCTGGACCACCGCGATGCGGCCGCCTTCGTTGAAATTGCAGACGGAGACGCCGACGGCGGCACCATCGACCGTGTTGTTGGCGATAATCGCGGCCTCGAACGAAAACTCCGAATAGAGCGCGACCTCGCGCACGTCGCTGACGCTGTTGCATGATATGTGGATGTTCGACGCCGAATTGCCGCGCACCGCCGAGTAGTCGCAGTTCCTGATGCGATTGCCGCGCACGATCACATTGCCGGCGCGAAACGCGTTGATGGCGTTGCCGTACTGGCCCGAGCCGCCGGGACCGGCCTTGATGTCCTCGATGCGGTTATCAGCGACCAGCGTGCCGTCGTCGCCGATTGCGGTGCGCAGGATCTCGATGCCGTTGTCGTTGGTGCCGATGATGGTGTTGCGCGACACGCTGAGGGTTCTGGCGTCGAACGAAACCACCGCCGTCACCGCGATATTGGTGAAGATGTTGCCGGAGATGTCGCCGGACACCTGCTCGAGCCAGATGCCGCTGCCGCCGGAGGCGGTGATCTCGCAATCGGTGATGCGGACGTCACGCCCGCCGAGGACATGGATGAGTCCGCGCCGCGTTGGCAGCGGAATGCCGCCGCCGTCGAAGGTGATGCCGGTCAGGCCGATCGAGTCCGAGCCGTCGCTCTGGATCGCGGAAGCGCCGCCGGTGAAGACGAGCTTGGTCGCGCCGCGCACGCCGATCAGCTGGGCACCATTCGGCAACCGCAGCAATCCGCTGCGATAGATGCCGGGTGGCAGCGCCAGCGGCACCTGTGCCCGCGCAGCTTCGTCGATGGCGCGCTGGAGCACGCGGGTCTGGTCCTCGCTGCTGCCGGGCCGCACACCGTATTGCGTGGCATCGCGGCCGAGCAGGGATGTCAGCGGCGCCGCGCGCGCGGCGTCGGCCGGCATGGCGAGGGCGCCCGCGATGCCTGCGGTCGAAGCTCCGATGAGATGACGGCGATTGAGGTCCATGACGCATCCTTCGGCGGACGCGGGAGGTCCGCGACCGACTAGGTAGCGCAGGGTGGCTGGGGCGGTGAGGATTGTTCGCGGTAGGGTTAAATGTTTACCGCAAAGACGGTGCCGTAGGGTGGGCTAAGCGACTTGTCCGCCGTAGCTCGAAGAGCGAAGGCGGAAGCGTGCCCACCATTGTTACAACCGGTGTGGATGCATGGTGGGCACGGCGCTCGCGCGCCTTTGCCCACCCTACGAAACCGGCGTGTTCCGCGCTTTCCGCGCCAGCCCCACCAGCTCCATCAGCATCGCTTCCCCCGCGTCCACCAGCTCCTCGAGCGTAATCCGCGGCGCGCCCTTGCGGCGCACCGCGCCGCTGCGCGCGAGCAGGGGAATGTGGATGAACGCCGCTAGCTGTGGCCCGCCCGCCCTCGTGTTCTCGATCGCGCGCCAGCTGAGATAATTGCAGAGATAGGCGCCGGCATCGCGCGAGGCGCGCGCGTCGATGCCGGTGAGACGCGCGGCGCGCAGCAGTCTTGCCGTGTGCGGACCGAACGTCATCGCGTCCGCATGGCCGGCGATGCCGCGCTTGCTGGAACGGGTGTTGGCGGCATCGGGCCAGAGCATGGTGACGGCATTGCGCGCGCGGGTCTCGATGCGCAGGTAAGGCGTACGCGCGGCGAGGCCGAACATCAGCAGCGCGTCGGGCGTCTGCTTCGCGAGCACATCAGGCAATTGCCGGTCGACCGCGGCATAGGTGACCGGGAAGATGTGGCTCGCGAGCGCGACATCGTCGAGCGCCGGACGGCGCAATTGCGCCAGCCGCGCCACCAGCGGCTGGGTCGGGTTATAGGGCGCGCCGGGAAACGGTCCGAAGCCGGTGAGGAGAATGCGGAGCTTTTCGCTCATTGCAGCAACTCCAGAATCTGCTCGGCGGCGAGTGCCGGCGTGAGATGGCCTTCGGCCACCTCAGCCTCGATCTTCCTGACCTTGGTCCGCACCGACGCCTCGCTGCGCAGCCGCGCCAGCATGCGCTGCTCCAGCATCGACCACATCCATTTCACCTGCTGCCCGCGCCGCCGCGCGGCGAAATCGCCGGATGCGTTCATCGCCTTGCGGTGATCCAGAACCTTCTGCCAAATTTTTGCGATGCCGTCGCCGGTCAGCGCCGAATAGGTCTCGACCGGCGGGTGCCAGTGCTCGGATCGCGGCGCCAAAATATGCAGCGCGCCGCGATAGTCGGCGGCGGTGATGTTGGCGCGCTTGAGATTGTCGCCGTCGGCCTTGTTGATCGCGATCATGTCGGCGAGCTCGACCAGGCCCTTCTTGATGCCTTGCAGCTCGTCGCCGCCGCCCGGCAGCATCAGTGCGAGGAAGAAGTCGGTCATGTCACAAACTGCGGTCTCGGACTGGCCGATGCCAACGGTCTCGACCAGCACGACGTCGAAGCCGGCGGCCTCGCACAACAGCATGGCCTCGCGCGTCTTGGCGGCAACGCCGCCGAGCGTGCCTGACGATGGCGAGGGACGGATGAAGGCGTCGTCGGAGGCCGACAGCTGCGCCATCCGCGTCTTGTCGCCGAGGATCGAGCCGCCGCTGCGCGCCGAGGATGGATCGACCGCGAGCACCGCGACCTTGTTGCCCTGCTCGATGAGATACGTCCCGAGCACATCGATGGTGGTGGACTTACCGACGCCGGGCGAGCCGGTGATGCCGACCCGAACCGCCTTGCCGGTGTCGGGCAGCAGCATCTGCACCAGCTCACGCGACAGCGCCTGATGATCGCCGCGCCGGCTTTCCACCAGGGTGATCGCCCGGGCGAGGGCTGCGCGACTGCCGGAGCGCAAGTCGCGGGCGAGGGTTTTGATGTCCAGCGAGGCCTTCTTCTCAGTCATGCCCTGCTTTACAACGCCCCGGCGGGGCAGGCGAGGGCCGCTCGCCCGATATCACCGAGTCGTTGCCGCGGCCGTCTGCACCGGCTTCACCTTGCGCCAGACCCACACCAGCACCGGCCAGAGCAGCGCGCCGATCGCCATGGCGGCGAGGATCGCCGCGACGGGTCGCTCGAAGAACGGCAGGATGCTGCCGTCGGACTTGATCAGCGACGTCACGAAGGCCTGCTCGACCATGGTGCCCATGACGATGCCGAGCACCATCGCGGCCACCGGATAGCCGTTGGCCTCCATCACGTAGCCGATGACGCCGAAGGCGGCGACGGTGACGACGCCGAACATGTTGTTGCCGATCGCGAACGAGCCGACCGCGCAGCACAGCATGATGATCGGCATGATGGCGGAGCGCGGTGCCAGCAGGATGTAGGCGGCGATCCGGATCATGGCGATGCCGAGCGGGATCATCAGGATGTTCGCGATGATGAACATCAGATAGATCGCGTACATGCTCGACGCCTTCTCGGTGAACAGCGTCGGGCCGGGATTGAGGCCCTTCATGTAGAGCACGCCGATCGCGATCGCCGCGATGGTGTCGCCGGGAATGCCGAACAGCAGCGAGGGCACCCATCCCGAGGCGATGCTGGCGTTGTTGCTGGCGCCGGCCTCGACCAGGCCCTCGACGTGGCCGGTGCCGAACTTCTCCGGCTCCTTGGAGAAGCGCTTCGACATCGCGTAGGAGACCCAGGCGGCCATGTCGGCGCCGGCGCCCGGCAGCACGCCGATGATGATGCCGATGATGTTTCCACGCGTCATCTGCCAGTGATACTTCTTGGTCAGCTTCCACTGGCCGGCCATGATGCTTCCGAATTTTCGTCGCGGCAGTGGCGGCGGCTCGGGCGTCAGCATCGCGCGCATCACCTGCGCCACCGCGAACACGCCGACCAGCGCCGGGATCGGCTCAATGCCGCCGAACAAATCGGTGATGCCGAAGGTGAAGCGCGGCACGCCGCCGGGATTTTCGATGCCGATGCAGGACACCAGCAGGCCGAGGAACATGCCCGCGATCGCCTTCACCGGCGAGGAGCGCGCGACCAACGTGGCGCACATCAGGCCGAGCAGCGCCAGCCAGAAATATTCGAAGGTCGAGAACGACAGCGCGATCTCTGCGAGCGGCGGCGCCAGGATCATCAGCGACAGCACGCCGGCAATGCCGCCGACGGCGGAGAACCACACGCCGGCCCCCAGCGCCAGCTCAGCCTGGCCCTTGCGCGTCATGGCGTAGGCCTCGTCGGCATAGGCGGCCGAGGCGGGGGTGCCGGGAATGCGCAGCAGCGCGCCGGGGATGTCGCCCGAGAAGATCGCCATCGAGGAGGCCGCGACAATGGTCGCGATCGCTGCGATCGGCGAGAGGTAGAAGGTGACGGGGACGAGCAGGGCGGTCGCCATCGTCGCCGACAGACCCGGCAGCGAGCCGATGACGAGGCCGTACACGGAGGCTGCGAACATCGCGATGATGACCTCCCAGGTGGAGATCAGCGCGAACGCTTCAATCAGGGTTTTCAGCATGGGATCACCAGGGCGTCGGCAGCAGGCCGGCGGGGAGCGGCACGCGCAGCAGCTTGCCGAAGATGAGGTGGATGCCGAACGGCGACAGCGCCGCGAGCGGCAGCGCCAGCTTCCACTTCGCCCCGAGCGCGGTCGAGGTGACGTAGACCATGATCGCCGCGGTGATGATGAAGCCGAGCCGGTCGGCGGCGGCGACGTAGAACAGCAGCAGCGCCGGCGGCAGCAGGGCGCGCAGGCCGTAGAGCTTGCCCTGCGGCGGCGGCGCGGCCGCTACCTGGCCGTCCTCAAGTGGGACCAGCTCTTCCTTCTCCTCGAAGGAATGGCCGATGCCGAACACGATCGCGAGCCCGCACAGCGCGAGCCCGATGCCGATCACGAGCGGAAATACGTTGGGGCCGACCGGTTGCCCCGGCACCGGCGGCAGGATCCAGCCGCCATAGGCAGCCGCCGCGCCGAGCACGACGAGAAACGATCCCGTGACGGAGTCGGGAAGACGCATGGGAGAGGTCCTGTCAGAATTCCGGGAGGTGCGCTCCCTCTTCCCGCGTGCGGGGAGAGGGTGGGGTGAGGGGGGCTCTCCGCGGGGACGGTGAAAGCTGCATTCGCGGAGACTCCCCCTCACCCGGATCGCATCTGCGATGCGATCCGACCTCTCCCCGCAAGCGGGGAGAGGTGAAAGATCACGCCTTGCTCAGGCCGGCGGCCTTCATCGCCTCGCCCATCTGGGCGTCGCCCTTGTCCATGAAGCTTGCGAACTGGCCGGCATCGCCCCACACGGTGCCGAAGCCGCGGTTGCTCATGAAGTCCTTGAACTCGGCGGAGTCGTAGACCTTCTTCAGCGCCGCGGTGAGCTTCGTTGCGATCTCCGGCGGCAGGTTCTTCGGTGCGCCGATGCCGCGCCAGGCGCCGGTCGCGTAGTCGATACCCATCGCCTCCTTCAGCGTCGGCACGTCCTTGAAGATCGGGTTGCGCGCCGGCGCCATGATGGCGAGGCTCCTTGCCTTGCCCGCCTCGATGATGGCGCGCGCCTCCGGCACCGAGCAGGTCGTGAGGTCGAGGCCGCCGGCGGCAAGATCCTGCATCGCGGGCGCAGCGCCATTCGACGGCACCCAGGCGACCTGGTTGGCGGGCAGGCCCATCGCCTGCATCCAGCCGACCAGCGCGAGATGCCAGATGCCGCCCTGGCCGGTGCCCGACGCCTTGAACTTGCCGGGAGGCGCCGCCTTGATGGCTTCGGCGAGCTCCTTGACGGTCTTGTAGGGCGAGGAGGAGGAGACCTGGATGCCGGGCGGGTCCTCGTTCATCAGCGCCAGCGGCGTGTAGCTCTTCGGCGTCAGCTCGGTGAGGCCCTGCCAGTGCATCATCGAGATTTCGACGGTGAGCATGCCGATGGTATAGCCGTCCGGCTGCGCGGTTGCGATCGCGCTATGGCCGACCACGCCTGAACCGCCGGTGCGGTTGACGACGTTGAAGGGCTGGCCCAGATCCTTTTCCAGAAGGGCTGCGACAATGCGCGCAGTCGCGTCGGTGCCGCCACCGGCGCCCCAGGGCACGATCACGGTGACCGGCCGGGCCGGATACGCCTGTGCGCGCGCGGGTGTGAGACCGAATGCGGCGGATGCGGCAATCGCGGCGGAAGAGGCCGCAAAAGTGCGGCGCGAAATCTTGGACATCAATGCCTCCCAGCGGCGCCCGTGACACCGGGCGCTCTTGTCAATGAAGGCATTCTAGTCGGCTTTGCGGCGCCGCTGCAAGGTAGCGCTACCACAGCGCTGTGAGCAACGTGTCGCTGCTCAAAACATCATCACTGCGGCTCCTCCGCGTCGCCCTTCGGCCGCGCGCCGCCGAAGATGCGCATGCCTTCCGCCGTGAGATGGGTGTTCAGCGTTTCCCACGGCACGAAGGCGACATATTCGCCCTCGGCGTAGGGGCCGACCGCGTAAGGCGGATAGTGGAAGGTGAGCCCGGAACTCTTGCCCGCTTCGGTTGACGGCGCGAGCGTCACCGCGCCGATCTTGAGCAGGCTCGGCTCGACGCTCTTGAACCACTCGTCGGTCGCGGTCTCGCTGGTGTCTCGCTTCTTCTTCTCGGCTCTCAGCGAAGCGATCACGGCCTTCACCATCGCCTTCATGGTCGCCCCGTTGTCGGCGGTCTCCGTGAAGAACGGGCGGATCGAGATGCGCTTGCCCTCGCTCTTGTCCGACAGGATCGTGTTCACGTCCGAATTGGGATGCGCGCCATGAGTGTCCATGTAGTCGTTGCGCAGGACGCTGACATAGCGATCGCCGACCACGGAGCGGATCGCATATTTGCGCTCGAAATCCCAGCCGCCGTCCTTGAAGAACTGCGGATCTTCCTTGCGCGCGGCGGCGGCTTCGGCCGCGTTCTTGTCGAGCCACTTCCTGCCTTCGGCCAGGCAATCCGCCGCTAGCGCCGC
The DNA here is from genome assembly GCF_029953005.1 of Bradyrhizobium sp. Mp27. Lineage (NCBI taxonomy): Bacteria > Pseudomonadati > Pseudomonadota > Alphaproteobacteria > Hyphomicrobiales > Nitrobacteraceae > Bradyrhizobium > Bradyrhizobium sp. Mp27. Next base: position 55,207 of record NZ_JASAUS010000012.1, read on the forward strand.
ATCCGCCTTGATCCTGTCGTCGAGGAAGACGCGGGCGTCGATGCTCTTGGTCTTGATGACGGCGTCGGGCTTGGGGTCCGCGGCGAGGGCGGAGATGACGCACGTTGCGCTAAGCGCCATGGCGACGCTCAAACCGATCATGAACTTCAAGGGGAGTGCTCCTTACGTGAGCGTCAGAATATTTCGAGGATGTGGTCTGCGATCTGCTGCGCAGAGTGGGGAGAGGCGGAGCGCCGGACAGTCGCCTGCGCCTGCAAGCCGGTCGCATCCTCGATGATCTGCTCGACGTCGATCAGGTTGAGCAGCGAGAAAGAGGCCTCCGGTTCGACCTCGACCAGGACATCGATGTCGCTGTGCGGGTGATAATCGTCGCCGTCCCGCGTGCCGAGGATGGCGAGCTTCGAGACGCCCTTGGCTTTGATGGCATCAGCGTTCCTGCGTATCGCAGCGATGACCTCATCACGTGTCATGGAGACAATCCGGCCGGTGATGCGGCCAGCGTACCATCTACTCCGCCGCCTCGCTATGCCCGAGCCGGGCATTCAGCTTGCGGATCAGCTCCTCGGCGGCTTCCGCAATCACCGTGCCCGGCGGGAAGATGGCTTCGGCGCCGGCCGCATAGAGCGCGTCGTAATCCTGCGGCGGCACCACGCCGCCGATGATGATCATGATGTCGTCGCGGCCCTGTTTCTTCAGCGCGGCCTTGAGTTCAGGCACTGCGGTGAGATGGGCGGCGGCGAGCGAGGAGACGCCGAGGATGTGCACGTCGTTCTCGACCGCCTGCCGCGCAGCTTCGTCGGCAGTTGCAAACAGCGGCCCGATGTCGACGTCGAAGCCGATGTCGGCGAAGGCCGAGGCAATCACCTTCTGGCCGCGGTCGTGGCCGTCCTGGCCGATCTTGGCGACCAGGATGCGCGGCCGGCGGCCTTCCGCCTCCTCGAAGGCGTCGATCAGCGCCTGAACCTTCTCGACCTGGTTACCCATGCTGGACGCCTCCCGCTTGTAGACGCCGGTGATGGACTTGATCTCTGCGCGGTGCCGGCCGAACACCTTTTCCATCGCGTCCGAGATTTCGCCGACGGTCGCCTTCGCCCGTGCCGCGTCGATGGCGAGTGCGAGCAGATTGCCGTTGCCTTCGCCGGCCGAGCGCGTCAGCGCGGCAAGCGCCGCGTCGACGTCGGTCTGGTTGCGCTCGGATTTGAGCCGCGTCAGCTTGTCGATCTGGAGGCGGCGGACATTGGTGTTGTCGACCTTGAGGATGTCGATGGGAGCCTCATCCGTCGGCTTGTACTTGTTGACGCCGATCACCGCCTGCTTGCCGGCATCGATCCGGGCTTGCGTCTTGGCCGAGGCCTCCTCGATGCGCAGCTTTGGCACGCCGGCCTCGATCGCCTTGGCCATGCCGCCGAGCTCCTCGACCTCCTGGATATGGCTCCACGCCTTCGCCGCAAGGTCGCGCGTCAGCCGCTCGACATAATACGAGCCGCCCCAGGGATCGATGATGCGGGTGGTGCCGCTCTCCTGCTGCAGGAAGAGCTGGGTGTTGCGGGCGATGCGTGCCGAGAAGTCGGTCGGCAGCGCTAAGGCCTCGTCGAGCGCGTTGGTGTGCAGTGACTGGGTGTGGCCTTGGGTGGCCGCCATCGCCTCCACCGTCGTGCGCATCACATTGTTGAACACGTCCTGCGCGGTCAGCGACCAGCCCGAAGTCTGGCAATGCGTGCGCAGCGACAGCGAGCGCGGGTCCTTCGGATTGAACGGCTTCAGCAGCTTCGCCCACAAGAGGCGCGCGGCGCGCATCTTGGCGACTTCCATGAAGAAGTTCATGCCGATCGCCCAGAAGAACGACAGGCGCGGCGCGAAGCGGTCGACATCCAGGCCCGCGGCAAGTCCTGCGCGCAGATATTCGACGCCGTCGGCGAGCGTATAGGCGAGCTCGAGGTCCTGCGTCGCGCCGGCCTCCTGCATGTGATAGCCGGAGATCGAGATCGAATTGTATTTCGGCATCTTCGTGGAGGTATAGGCGAAGATGTCCGAGATGATCCGCATCGAGGGCGCGGGCGGATAGATATAGGTGTTGCGCACCATGAACTCTTTCAGAATGTCGTTCTGAATGGTGCCTGAGAGCTTTTCCGGCGCAACGCCCTGTTCGCCCGCGGCGGCGACATAAAGCGCGAGGATCGGCAGCACCGCGCCGTTCATGGTCATCGACACGCTCATCTGGTCGAGCGGAATGCCGGCAAACAGCGTGCGCATGTCGTAGATGGAATCGATGGCAACACCGGCCATGCCGACGTCGCCGCCGACGCGCGGATGGTCAGAGTCATAGCCGCGATGGGTGGCGAGATCGAAGGCGACCGAGAGGCCTTTCTGTCCGGCCGCGAGGTTGCGGCGGTAGAACGCGTTGGAATCCTCCGCCGTGGAGAAGCCGGCATACTGCCTGACGGTCCAGGGCTGGTTGACATACATGGTCGGGTAGGGGCCGCGCAGGTAAGGCGCGATGCCCGGATAGGTCTCGAGGAAATCGAGTCCGGCAAGATCGGCCTCGCCATAGGCAGGCTTCACCAGGATGCCCTCGGGCGTTAGCCACGGCTCTGCGCTGCCGACTGGCGCGGCGGTCGCGGCGCGCTCGAAGGCGACGTCGGCGAAATCAGGAATGCGGCTCATGGTTTCAACCATATCATAAACGCTCAATCATGATCCGGATGCTGATGGCTGACGATGGTCGCCATCTTCTCCGGCCCGTAATTCTGTTGCGTGGTCTGGCTCGGCAAATTGGAGATTCCGACCACCCAGCCGAGGCGGGATTCAGTTCCGTATTGGCGCGTCGGCACCAGCTGGTCGGGCCGGTCGAAGGCGCCGGTCATGATCTCGATCCGGTCGCCGTCGATACGGCCGAAGCTCAGCGGCGTGCCGCAGGCGGCGCAATAGCCGCGATCGGCGATCGAGGAGGAGCGGAAGAACGACGGTTGCCCTTTGCTCCAGGCAAAATCCGTCCGGTTGATGTCGGCGAAGGACGCGAACGGCGCGCCGCTCGCCTTCTGGCACATCCGGCAATGGCAGATCGAAACCCTGTTGGGGGTTGCCGTCACCGCAAAGCGCACCGCGCCGCATTGGCAGCCGCCGGTGAAAACTGGTTTGCCCGCTTCGCTCATGCCTGCTCCATCCGTCGGTAGGCGTCTTGCAGTGTCGCAAGCGCATCGCCTCCGGCGAAGACAAAACCCGTGACGCCGGCCGCACGGAGTGCCGCCTCGGCATCGGTCGGACGGCCTGCCAGATAGATATGTCGCGCGCCCGCCGTTTGCAGGGCCTTCGCCGCGGCGTCGGCGTGTTCCGGATAGACCTTGTCGCTGGAACAAAGACAGGCAAGCTCGGCGCCGGAGGTCCTGAATGCGGCGGCCAATTTGGCCGGATCGGCAAAGCCCTCGCTGTCGACGGCCTGGATGCCGCCGGCCTCGAACAAGCTCTTGGCAAAGGTCGCCCGCGCCGTGAAATCGGCGGGCGTGCCGAGATTGGCCAGAAACACCTTTGGCCGCGCGCCGCGCGCCTTCAGCGCCGCATCTGATTTGTCGCGCAGTGCCTCGAACGGTTCCGCAAGCCGGATCGGCGGCAGCGCATCGAACTTATACTTCTGTTCGCCATAGGGTGCGAGCGCGACCGGCGTCGCCGTCAGCACCGCCGTTTCGCTCTCATGCAGGTTGGGAAACTCACTGGCGCCTGTCAGCACGTCGCGGCGCTTTGCGATGTTGGCGTCGCGCGCTTTTCGCGCGGCCCCGACCTTGCTCTGGAACAGGCCTTGCTGAAGCGCGGCGAAGGCGCCGCCGACTTTCTCGCTCTCCTGGAACAGCGCCCAGGCGGCCTCGCAAAGCTGCGCCGTCAACGTCTCGATGCCGCCCGCGCCGGCGGCGGGATCGCTGACCTTAGCGAGGTTGCTTTCTTCCAGCAGCAGGGCTTGCGTGTTGCGCGCCACGCGCCGCGCGAAAGGATCAGGCAGCCCGAGCGCCAGCGTATGCGGCAGCACGGTGATCGCGTTGGCGCCGGCGAGCCCGGCCGCGAATGTCGCGATGGTCGCGCGCAGCATGTTCACGTAGGGATCGCGCTGCGTCAGCATGCGCCAGGCCGTATCGGCGGCGATGAACAGCGGCTTCGGCGTCAGCCCGCACGCCGTCTCGATGCGCGCCCACAGCAGCCGCAGCGCGCGGAATTTTGCCATGGTCAAGAACTGGTCGGCATCCGCGGCGAGCCGCGCATAGATCATTCCCTGCGCCTGCTCCAGCGGAACGCCGGCGCCTTCGATCGCGCGCAGATAGGCGACGCCGCAGGCGAGCACGAACGCGAGCTCCTGCACCTCGGAGCCGCCGGCATCGTGGATCACGCGCCCGTCGGCGGATGCGAACGGTCCCTTGAAGCCGAGCGCGGCGAGCCCCTTGATGGCGCCGGTGACGGCCGGAACGATCTCGTCCCATGTGTAGGGGCTGTGCCCCCACACCGCGCCGGCCGCAAGCGGATCGAGCCCGAAGCGGATGTTGCAGGCGGCGGGATCGAGGCCGTTGCTCTTCACATATTCCGCGACATGGATCGCCGCCATCCGCGATTGCGGACCGATCTGGAGCTCGATGCCGATGCCGGCATCGAGATGAATATCCTTGAAAACCTTTGCGACCGCATCGGCCGAAGGTTCCAGCCCAAAGCCGTGAGCGCTACTGCCGCCGGCGAACACCAGCGCGAGACCCGTCGCGCCGTTCTCGAGATCGGTCAGCGCCTGCGCATTCGCGAGCGCTGCATCGGGATGGTCGATCCGCTGCATGATCTGCCACGGCGCGGCGGCAGGCCGTCCCACCACGGGCGCGACGCCCCGGGCGCGCGGATAGAGCGGGTCGATCTTGAGGCCGTCATAAGTCTTGCCGACCAGCTTCTCGAACGGCGCGCCCTTCAGCACGCCGTCGACCAGCTTGCGCCAGTCGTCGACCGTGGCCTTGGGGAAATTCGCCGCCAGCGGCAGGTCGTCAGTCACGGAGGTCATACGGCCAAGGGCTCCCAAAAATCTTGTTGTTCGCAGGCGAAATTGCCACGGCCGGCCGTCGCTGCAAACGGTTGTTTTTGGTTAACCGGTATCCGGAAGCCGCTCAATGCCTTGCGTCGAGACGCTGGCAAGCCCGTCACGCACACGAATGCCCGAGATCACGCGGTCGGGCGCGATTTCGGCCAGCGGCACCAGCACGAAGGCGCGCTCGAACAAGCGCGGATGCGGCAAGGTCAGGTCGGGCTTCTGCAAGCTGACATCGTCATAGGCGATCATGTCGAGATCGAGCGTGCGCGGGCCCCATTGCCGCTCCTTGTTCCGCGTGCGGCCGAATTTCTGCTCGACCTTCTGCATCACGAACAGCAGCGCGTGCGGATCGAGGTCGGTCTCGATCTCGACGCAGGCATTGATGAAGGGGTCCTGGTCCTCGTCGCCCCAGGGCGGCGTCGCATAGTCCGAAGAGCGCGCGATCATTGCGGCTTGCGCCATGCCGCAGATGTGCGAGATCGCCTTCCGGAACGTCGCGCGGACATCGCCGACATTGCCGCCGAGTGCGATCAGCACGCTCGCCATCTCAAGGATGCCGCGAACGCGTCAGCATGATGCCGACGTCGTCGAAGATCGCGGCGATCGGCGCATGCGGCTTGTGCACGGTGATCTTCACGGCGCGGATGCGCGGGAAGTGCGACAGGATGGCATCGGCGACCGCGCCGGCCGCCCGCTCCAGCAGCTTGTAATTTGTATTCTTGAACGCCGCCGTCGTGGTCGCCACGACTTCGGCGTAGGACACCGTATCGGCGAGCCGGTCGCTGCGCGACGGCTCCGACAAATCGGTATAGAGCTCGAGGTCGATGACGAAGCGCTGGCCGACTTCGGTCTCGTGATCCATCACGCCGTGGCGGGCGTGGATCGACAGGCCGGTGACGAAGATCGTATCGGTCATTGCTTGCTCTCGATTGCGTTCGCGACCCGCAGGGCCTGCAGGGTCTCGGCGATGTCATGGGTGCGGATGATTTTGGCGCCGCGCTGTGCAGCGATCAGATGCGCGGCGATCGAGCCGGCGAGCCGTTCTTTCGGCTCGGAGGGCGACACCGAGGCGATGAAGCGCTTGCGTGAAGCGCCGACCAGGATCGGCAGGCCGAACATGTCGAATTCGCGCAGCCGCGCCAGTGCGGTCATGCTTTGCTCGGCCGTCTTGCCGAAGCCGATGCCGGGATCGAGCACGATTTTTTGGCGCGCAATGCCCGCCTTCGTTGCGATATCGAGCGAGCGCTGGAAGAACGCCTTTATGTCCGCGACGATGTCGATGGCGGGATCGACGCTGTCGCGGTTGTGCATGACGATGACGGGGACGCCGCGCGCGGCGATAAGCTGCGCCATGCCGGTGTCGCGCTGCAGGCCCCATACGTCGTTGGCGATCGCAGCGCCCTGGTCGAGCGCAAAGGCCACGACTTCGGCCTTCATGCTGTCGATCGACACGGGGACGCCCAGCGCCACTACGCCTGACAGCACCGGCTTCAGCCGGGCCAGCTCGTCCGCCGCCGTCACTGGCCGGGCGCCCGTGTAGGGCCGGGTGGACTCGGCGCCGATATCGATGATGTCGACGCCGGCCTCGATCATCGCCCGCGCCCGCGCAAGCGCCAGCTCGGGCGCGATGAACTCGCCGCCATCGGAGAAGGAATCCGGGGTGACGTTGAGCACGCCCATCACTGCCGGAATCGGCCGCTCCAGCAGCGTCCGCAGCACGTCGGGCCCGGCCGAGCCGGCCGGCGGGACGGATGGGGATGGCGAGGCGTTCATGCGGCCCGCTTTAGCGGTCGGGGAGGGGGGATTCAAGGTGGGATTGGAGGCAACACGCGCCGCTCTATCACCGTCATCCTGAGGTGGCCGCTTCTTCAGCGGCCCTCGAAGGGCGACGGCCCGACTCTCTCCGCGCGGCGGCAGTGTGGCCGTCCATCCTTCGAGGCTCCCCGCGCGGTACTACGCACCGCACGGCTCGCGCCTCAGGATGACGGGGAGAGAATGGTGCGGATGGAAAGTGGGCTAATACGTAATCTTCGGCGGCAGCTTCTTCGCCTTGGCGATGATGTCGCCGACCGATTTTTCCGAGGGCAGGATGCGGACGAGCTTCTTCTTCTCGTTGGCTTCCCGCATGCTCTGGGCGAGCCGTGCCGGATTCCGATAGGCGAGCTCGCGCACGGTGGTGACGCCGGCGGCGCGGACGAGGCCGACCTTGGCCCGGCCCATCCCGGGAATGCGCATGTAGTCGGAGACGTTGGCCCATTCCAGCAGTTGCTGCTCGCTGATGCCGGTCTTGGCGGCGAGCGCCTTGCGGCCCTTCACGGTCGAGGCCGCCTCGAGCAGCGCGTCGGTCGTGCGGATTCCATGCGCCTTCAACTTGTTGGCCGCAAAGGCCGGCAGGCCCTCAATCTCGGAGATCGGATATGTCATGATGCTCGATATGAAAAGCGTCGCTCAGGCGAACTGGCTGAGGCCCGGCGTCCCCGCGATGATCTTGCCCATCTGATCCGCTCCGATTTTGTCTCGGCCGTAGCGGAAAAGTTCACGGGCAATGCTTTGAATCTCGGACATGCCAAGCCCCAGGCCCATCAGGCGCGTGCCGACGGCCATCAGGCCGCCGCCCATCAGCCGCGACAGTCCGCCGCTGCTCCTGGACGCCTCGATCGCCGCTTCCGCACCGGGAATCTGATCGATCAGCGCTTCGACGTTCTCGGAAGGACCTTCGCTGCGGAGGAAGCCCAGGATAATGCCGACGGTCTTTTCAGCGACAGCACTATCTATGCTGGCGTTCGATGCCAGCTGCCCGATCAGCTCGTCCATAATGCCCGCCCCTCAGCCGGTTTGCATGCCGGAGTATTGCTTCCGAAATGATCTTGATCCGGAGCGATGTGAATTACAAGCGATGAACGCACGCAACGTTCCGATTCACTCCCGAAGGCGCGAAAAGTGTTGCAGCGATGCAAGAGCGGAGCTGGATTTTTGCAAGAAAATGCCGCGGTGCGAACGCCTCGTTCCTACTTTCGGCTGATGTCGCCGGTAAGTTTCCGACAATGTCGCATGCTCGGGGCGCGTTGAACGGTTTTAATCCGCACGCGACATGCGTTAAACTACGGAACAGGCGCATTCGAGTTTCGATACGCGAAACACGGCAGAGAGATCAGAGAGAAGCATGACCGCACAGGACAGCAAGCTCGGCGACACCGACGACAAGATTTTCGTCGGCAAGGGAGACGAGCAGGCATGGCTGACGCTCGGGCTCGCCAATCGCCACGGCCTCGTCACGGGTGCTACCGGAACCGGTAAGACGGTATCGCTGCAAGTCATGGCGGAAGGATTTGCGCGCGCCGGCGTTCCGGTCTTCGCGGCCGACATCAAGGGTGACCTCTCCGGCATCTCCGAGGTCGGCGAGGCCAAGGATTTCATCGTCAAGCGTGCCACCGAGATGGGCCTGACGTTTCAACCCGACCAGTTCTCGACAGTGTTCTGGGACGTGTTCGGCGAACAGGGTCATCCCGTGCGGGCAACCGTCACGGAGATGGGGCCGCTTCTGCTCGCGCGCATGCTCGACCTGAACGACGTGCAGGAAGGCGTGCTCAACGTCGCCTTCCGCGTCGCCGACGACAACGGGCTGACCCTCATCGACATGAAGGATCTGCGCGCGCTGCTCGATGCCATCGTGCCGGATGCCGGCAAGAAGGGGGCGGACGCCGAGGAAAGCCCGCTTGCCGACATCAAGAAGGAGGCCCAGGGTTTTGGCAACGTCACCAAGGCCACCGTCGGCACCATCCAGCGCCAGCTGCTGGTGCTGGAGAACCAGGGCGGCACCAAATTCTTCGGCGAGCCGGCGCTGACGCTGAAGGACTTCATGAAGACCGACCGCGACGGCCGCGGCATGGTCAACATCCTTGTTGCCGACAAGCTGCTGCAGAGTCCACGGCTTTACGCGACATTCCTGCTGTGGATGCTGTCAGAATTGTTCGAGGAGTTGCCCGAGGCCGGCGATCTGCCGAAGCCGAAGCTGGTGTTCTTCTTCGACGAGGCACATCTGTTGTTCAACGACGCGCCGAAGGCGTTGATGGACAAGATCGAGCAGGTCGTGCGTTTGATCCGGTCCAAGGGCGTCGGTGTCTATTTCGTGACGCAAAACCCCGTCGACGTGCCCGATCGCGTGCTCGGGCAATTGGGCAACCGTGTGCAGCATGCGCTGCGTGCCTTCACGCCGCGCGACCAGAAGGCGGTCGCCGCCGCGGCCCAGACCTTCCGGCCCAACCCGAAGCTCGACACCGCCAAGGTGATCATGGAGCTCGGCAAGGGCGAGGCGCTGGTGTCCTTCCTCGAAGGCAACGGCACGCCGACGATGGTCGAGCGTGTCATGATCCGGCCGCCATCGGCCCGCATCGGATCGATCACGCCGGAAGAGCGCAAGGCGATCATGGATGCGAGCCCGGTGAAGGGCAAATACGACACTGCTGTCGATGCCGAATCCGCCTACGAGATGATCCAGAAGCGGATTGCCGGCACGGCTGCGACTGCCGATGCCGGTGCGGCCGACGGAGGTGGCGGCGGCATCCTCGGCCAGATCGGCTCGATGGTCGGCACCATCTTCGGCACCAACGTCAAGCGCGGCCGCCTGTCGGCGGGCCAGGTCATTGCGCGCGACGTGACGCGATCGGTCACCAACCAGGTGATCGGGGGGATGGCGGCCAATCTCGGCAAGTCGGTCGCCGGCCAGCTCGGTGGCTCGATCGGCCGCACCCTGGTGCGAGGCGCGCTCGGCGGGCTGCTGCGAAGGTAGGCAGAGAAGCCGGATTTGAGGCACTAAAGCCTCCACTGCGTCAAGCCCGGCATGACGAAATCTCGCGAGTATTTGGATGCGATTGCCCCGCACGCCGGGCGAGGCCGAACACCATAAATTCAGGTGAAGGGGGTTCTCCAAGCGTCCGTCGGTCTGCTACGTGCTATTTGTTTCCGACGGGACATAATGTGACATCACCGAATCTATCAGACAAACTCGGCCCGCACAGAGCCTTGTCGCTGCGCGCGCCGCTCGATCTGCTCTTCCTGCTCTGCTGCGTCCTCCTGACCGCCGACGTGCTCGTTCCCGAGATCTTCGGCCACGGCAAGACCAAGGATTATGGGCTGTGGTACTGGGCCGGGCAGCAGGTGCTGCACGGTGGATCGCTCTATCCCGACAAGATCGGCGAGTATTTCGAATTCATCTATCCGCCGCTGCCGGCGATCTTGCTGGCGATCCCGAGCTGGTTCGGCAAGATCCCGCTCTATGTCGTGCTGTCGATCCTGAACGTGGTGGCGTGGTGGTACACGGGCAACTTCTCCAATGCCATGACGGGATCTGGCCGCAGGCCCGGCCCGTGGCTCGAAGCGCTGCCGGCCATCGTCACCGTGACCTTCGTGTTCGACATGTTCGACCTCGGCCAGCCGAACCTCGTGCTGCTGGCGATGATGCTGTGGGGCTTCTGGTTGTTGCAGCGTCAACGGTCCTGGCTCGCGGGCTTCCTGTTCGCGCTCGCCACCGCCATCAAGGTATTTCCGATCGCGGTGCTGCCTTATCTGGTCTGGCGGCGGAAGTGGGCAGCCACCGTCGCTACGGTCGCCTTCACCGGCATCCTTCTTTATGTCGTACCCGCGCCGATCCGCGGCTTCGAGCGCAACGCAGTCGAGCTCAAGACCTGGTACCAGGGCATGGTCGGCACGAGCTCGGAAAAGGGCTTTGGCCAGCGCGACGAGCAGAACTGGTCGTGGGTCAACCAGTCCCTCATTGCCGTCACGCACCGTCTGGTCCGGCCGATCAACTACAATCAGGAAGATCCCAGCAAGCCACCGCGCACGATGAATGTCATCGACGTCGACTACAAGACGGCGAACTTGATCGTGCTGGCGTTGTCGGCGTTGCTCGGGCTCGGCTTCCTCGCGGTGATGCCGCCGCAAGCGCGGCGAACGGCGCGCTCGGATGCGGAGGAGCTCGGCATCCTGTTCTGCCTGATGACGGTGGCATCGCCGCTGGCGCGGCAATACTACTTCATGTGGCTGTTCTTCCCGATGACGGTGCTGATGCATCGCGCCGCCTTCGACGCGCGACCGAACGTGCGGCTGGGAACCTGGCTCGCGCTGGGCGCCGCCGGCATCCTCATGCTGCTGTCGCTGCCGTGGTTTCCCAATGTCATCCAGGCCTGGGGCAATAACCTTGCCGCGACTGCCATTCTTGCAGGTAGCCTCGCATGGCACATCCGGCATCCGCCGGTTGCGGCTGGCTCCGAGGCGGCGGCAGCGCTAAAACCCGGTACCTCTTGAGACTCAAAAGTCAGGAATACGACCATGGCCAATGCGCAGCTTCAATCGGTGCTCGATCACATCGACAAGGATTTCGACAACAGCCTGGAGCGTCTGTTCTCGCTGTTGCGGATCAAGTCGATCTCTGCGGATCCGGCTTTTGCCGCCGACTGCAAGGCCGCGGCCGAGCATCTCGCCAAGGACATCGCGAGCCTCGGTGTCGCCACTGAAGTGCGCCCGACCGCCGGCCATCCCGCCATCGTCGGCAAGACCGGGGCAGGCGGACGGCCGCATGTGATTTTCTACGGCCATTACGACGTGCAGCCGGTCGATCCGCTCGATCTCTGGCACCGTCCGCCGTTCGAGCCTGTCGTCACCGACCACGCCGACGGCCGCAAGATCATCGTCGCGCGCGGCGCCGAGGACGACAAGGGCCAGGTCATGACCTTCGTCGAGGCCTGTCGCGCCTGGAAGAAAGTGACCGGCTCGCTGCCGATCGACATCACCTTCCTGATCGAAGGTGAGGAGGAGGTCGGCTCCAAGAATTTCGTGCCGTTCATCGAAGCCAACAAGGACGAGTTCAAAGCGGACTACGTGCTGGTCTGCGACACCGGCATGTGGGACCGCAACACGCCCGCGATCACGACGTCGCTGCGCGGTCTGCTCTATGAAGAGCTGAAGATCACCGCCGCCAATCGCGATTTGCATTCCGGCGTGTTCGGCGGCAGCGCCATGAACCCGATCCGGGTGCTGACGAAAATCCTGGGCGGCCTGTTCGACGACGACAACCGCATCACCATCCCCGGCTTCTATGACGGCGTGAAGGATCTGCCGCCTGATATCCTGGAGCAGTGGAAGAAGCTCAATCTCACGCCGGAGATGTTCCTCAAGCCGATCGGTCTGTCGATCCCCGCCGGCGAGAAGGGCCGGCTGCTGATCGAGCAGGCCTCCTCGCGCCCGACCTGCGACGTCAACGGCATCTGGGGCGGCTATATCGGCGAAGGCTCCAAGACAGTGATTCCATCGCACGCCTCGGCCAAGGTCTCGTTCCGCCTGGTCGAAGGGCAGGACCCCCAGAAGATCCGCAAGGCTTTTCGCGACTACGTGACGGCGCGGCTTCCGGGCGACTGCAAGGTCGAGTTCGGCGACCATTCCGCCGCGCCCGCGGTGGCGCTCGACTGGAACATGAAACCGCTCGCCGCCGCCAGCAAGGCGCTGACCGAGGAGTGGGGCAAGGAGACCGTGCTGATGGGGTCGGGCGCCTCGATCCCGATCGTCGCCGATTTCAAGCGGACGCTTGGACTCGACTCGCTGCTGGTCGGCTTCGGATTGGACGACGACAACATCCATTCGCCGAACGAGAAATACGACCTCCGCAGTTTCCAGAAGGGCATCCGCTCCTGGGCGCGGATCCTCGCGGCGCTCGCGGACGTGAAATAGGCGCGGTGCCGCAGGGTGGGCAAAGGCGCAAAGCGCCGTGCCCACCATTCGTCCGCGATCGCGATAGAAGAGGTGGGCACGCTTCCGCCTTCGCTCTTCGAGCTACGGCGGACAAGTCGCGTTGCCTACCCCACGAAGACTCTCTCCTCGTCATTGCGAGCGTAGCGAAGCAATCCAGAATCCCTCCACGGGCACAGTCTGGATTGCTTCGTCGCTTCGCTCCTCGCAATGACGGGGCAAATAAAAACGCCGCCCGGAATTGGGCGGCGTTTTATTCCAGAACGTGCAGAGGTAGTTCGAGAACTATCCTACACGAAACCTCGAAAATCTCAAGACCTGTAGCCCGGCAGCTCGCGGTCGAGCTTGCGCAGCAGCGGCGGCCAGACCAGGTTGGTGGCGCGCAGCTCGGCGCGGTCGCGGTTGGCGAGCAGCTCGGTGTTCTTCTCGATCGCAATCTCCTCGACCGGATAGACCGGCGTGCCCAGCGCGCGCGTGCGCACCTGCATCGAGCAGGCGCGCTCGAGATGGTACATGCGCTCGAACGCGGAGGCGACCGACCGGCCGACCGTCAGCGTGCCGTGGTTACGCAGCAGCATGTGATTGTGGTCGCCGAGGTCCTTCTGCAGCCGCGGCCGCTCGTCGTGGTCGAGCGCGATGCCCTCATAGTCGTGATAGGCGAGGTCGTGGGTGACGAGCTGGGCGGTCTGGTTGAGCGGCAGCAGCCCTTCCGCGCTGCTCGACACCGCGGTGCCGTCGAGCGTGTGGAGATGCAGCACGCAGATTGCGTCCTCGCGCACCTCGTGGATCGCCGAATGGATGGTGAAGCCGGCCGGGTTGATGCTGTACTCGCTCTCGGAGAGCTGGTTGCCGTGCAGGTCGACCTTGACGAGGCTCGATGCCGTGATCTCGTCGAACATCAGTCCGTAGGGGTTGATGAGGAAATGATGGTCGGGGCCGGGCACGCGCGCCGAAATGTGGGTGTCGACCAGATCGTCCCAGCCGTACAGCGAGACGAGGCGGTAGCAGGCGGCGAGATTGACCCGTTGCTGCCACTCCGCCTCCGTCATGTTCGACGGCACTTCCTTCAGGCGCGCTTCCGCTGGCGACATGGCAAATCTCTCCGAACCTCGTTGTTGCGGGGAGGGAGCCTAGTCCCGGTCGGGGGCGGCAGCAAGGCGGACAAAGCGCGGCAGTTCAGCGTAGCCCGCATGGAGCCAACGGGTCGGCGCGATGCGCCGCCCGATGACAGGCTCTGCGTAATGCGGGGGCCGCTATCCCGGATTTCGCTTCGCTCCATCCGGGCTACAAGGCAGGAGAGAATTATTACGGCGCCGGGATCGACAGCAGGCTGGAAATGCTGCGGCCGCGGATGTCGTAGACGCGGGCGAACACCACGTCGTCGCGCTTGATCTCGACCATCACGGGCGCGGTGAGGCCCTTGCAGTAGAACTCGCCGAGCGTCATCGCGAAATCGGCCGCGTTGGAATCCCAGCCGATGGTGAAGTCGGGCCCGAGCGCGACCTGGGCCGGGCGCTGCGGACCGCACACCGCGACCTTCCATTTACGGTTGCCCGGCGCCACTTCCTGCCGCTCGACGATCTGCTCGCGCAGTTCGTCCGAGGCCTGCTTCAGCGCAAGGCCCCAATAGTCCAGCATGAAGCGGTCGTCGGCGCCGCGCACGGTGCCGGCGATGTGGTTGAAGTGCGTGTATTGATAGGGATGCAGCCGGATCATCTCGGCCAGCGAGAGCGCGAGGCCGAAGCAGAAGGTCGCGAGCACGACGGGCTGCCAGGTGCGGTGGTTGGTGCGCAGGCGCTCCATGGCCCAGGCAAAGGCGACGCCGCCGAGCACCGCCATCGGCGGGATCACGAAGACGAAGTGGCGGATGCCGTTGTACAGCGCAGGCCGCTTCACCATCGCGATCGCGAGCGGCAGGGTCGCCGCCAGCGTCAGCATCAAGAGGATGGTCTTGCGGCGCGCCGGAACCTCGCGGCGCGGCAGCATGGCGAAGGTACTGACCACGGCGCCGCCCATCAGCACCAGCATCACCTCGGGCAGCTGCAGCGCGAACAGCGTCGGCAGATAGGACCAGGGCATGTCGGGCACGGACACGATCGCGCCGTCGAACATCTCCTTCCAGGGCTTCTCGAAGAAGTGCGAGAAATAGGTCAGGGCCTCGAAAGGATTGCCGGGCTCCATGATCGACCATGGCCAGATCAGGCCCATCACGAGATAGCCGAACACGAGGCCGGGCAGCAGCACGTAGACGACATGGGCGAAGCGGCGGGCTGCTTCGCGGGCGCCTTCGGTGCGCAGCTCCTCCAGGAACAACGGCATGAAGCCGATCATGGCGTAGACCAGCGCGAGGCCGCCGAGGACGCGGCAGCCGAGCGAGAGGCCGGCACCCAGGCCGACGATCAGGATCGTGCGCGGCGACGGCTGCGGATATTCCTCGGCGAGGCGGACGAGGCCGAGCATCAGGATGATCATGGCCACCGCGAAGGGCGCATCCTTCGGGTTCATGAACATGTGGCCGTAGAAGATCGGGCAGAGCGCGAGCAGCAGGAGTGCGGCAAGACCGGCAAGGGGCCCGCCGATGCGGCGGCCGAGCCGCCACGTCACCGCAAGCCCGATCACGCCGACCATGGCGCCGAGCAGGCGTCGCGTCTCGAACAGTTCGAGCGGAATGACCTTGTGCAGGAGAGCCGCGACCATGTCGAAGCCGCCGCCATACATGTAGAGATTCGCGAAGGAGAGTGCCGCGGTGTCCCTGAAGCCGGAACCGAACATGCGCAGCAGCAGGTCGGCATATTCAGCGTGGGTGTAATCGTCCCAGCCGAGCCCGTAATCGCGGAAGGTCAAGCCTGCAGTCACGGCGACCGCAGCCAGCACCAGCATGGCGAGATCGTCGCAAGTCCGTTCAACCGAGCGCCGCAGCGGCGTGTCGATCGCCGAAGTCGTGATGGATGTCATGGCTATTGGTGACCCGGAATCCCCTCTTGGCCCTGCTGGTGCCCGCGGGCCACTTCCCCGGAATCCCTATATCGCAGTTCCATTACCAAGTAATTGGGCATTATGGCTAAAATCCTGATGCGACGCAGCAAATCCAGACAGTTGAGAGCAGCTTAGAAGTAGCGGGCCGTAGCTGAAGGGAATGTGAATAAGTCCCTGATATCCTTCCCTTTAGGAACGCAGGCTCTAATTCGCCGTTGGCGTGGAACACCGTATGACGGTATCTTGGCGTAACGGGTGTCGCGCACGGCTGCGCGACCAGGGGTGAGTTCGATGAGCTTGGCATTGTTGATTGTGGGGATTTTCGCCGTCCTGGCGGGCCTCCTTACGATCCTGTTCGGCTTCACCGTTAGGGAGGCCAGCCTCGGCAGCACCCTCATAATCTCCGGCACTATTGGCGTCTGCTCCGGAATGTTACTGGCCGGCCTCTACGTCGTGGTCGTGGAACTGAAGGGCATCGCCCGCCGGCTGGCCGGATCGGCCGCGCCGGGCGAGGTTCGGGTCAGGCCCGTGTTGCCGGGCCTCGCGGTGCCTGGCGCGTCAGTGTCCGAGCCGTTCCCGGCATCGGCGACGAAATCCGAGCCACCGCCGGCCGCGGGTCTGCCGCCGTGGCAGAGCGAGGCCGCCGCGCGCGAGCGTCCGCGCGCCGAGCCGCCGCCGGAGCCGGAAGCCCCGACACCGCCTGCGGCTCCGGAAGCGCCGCGCCGCCGCAACCTGTTGTTCGCATCGTCCTCCCGCAAGGAGCGCGAGCGCGCGGAGGCGAAGGCGACAGAGAGCTTGCCGCCGCAGCCTCATGACGAGCCCACGGAACCAACCGCCCCGGAGAGTCAGCCGGCGAGCTTCGACGATGCCTGGCCGAGGCCGGACCGTATGCGGCCGCCGGAACCGCCGGCCGCCGGGCGTCGCCCGCCGCCGCGCTCGCCGTCGATCTTTGCCGAGCCCGGCCCGCCGCCTCCGCCCGAACCGGCGCCGGCGGTCGAGCAGGCGCCCGTGACCGTGCTCAAATCGGGTATCGTCGACGGCATGGCCTATTCGCTCTATTCCGACGGCTCGATCGAAGCGCAGATGCCGGAAGGCATGATGCGCTTCGCCTCGATCGACGAACTGCGCGCCCATCTCGACCAGCGGTCGTGAGACCGCCGCGTCCAAGTAGAGCGCCATCGTTCTTGTCACTTCGTCAGTAATCAGCTCATATTCGTCAGTCGTCTTATTTCGGCCGAATGTATTGTTGACACGGAATACTTAGGCGTCGTCTCTCCGGCGAGACGCAAGGTCAGGGAAAGGTCGGGCCCATGTCGGATAACGGGGCTAAGAACTTCATCGAGCTGACGGCGAGCATCGTGTCCGCCTATGTCGGCAACAATCCGACGCCGGCGGCCGATATCCCGAACCTGATCAGCCAGGTGCATGGCGCCCTGGTGCGGGTCTCGTCAGGCCGCACCGAGACCGCGCCGCTCGAGCCGGCCAAGCCGGCGGTGTCGCTGAAGAAGTCGATCGCGCCGGACTATCTGGTCTGTCTGGAAGACGGCAAGCGCTTCAAGTCGCTGAAGCGCCATCTGCGCACCCAGTACAACATGACGCCGGAGCAATATCGCGAGAAATGGGGCCTGCCGGCCGACTATCCCATGGTCGCGCCGAACTACGCGGTGGCGCGCTCGCAACTGGCAAAGCAGATGGGACTGGGACAGCAGCGGAAGCGGAAGTAGCCGCTTCAGGTGGCTTCCGCGAGCGCCTCTTTCGCGTCGGTCTTGATGCGCTCGACCATCGAGCGCAGGCCGTTGGAGCGCTGCGGCGTCAGATGATCGCGAAAGCCGAATTCGTTGAACACCGCGATCGCGTCGGTCGCAAGGATCTGCTGCGGCGTGCGGCCGGAGTAAAGCGAGAGCACGATCGCGACCAGCCCGCGCACGATGTGGGCGTCACTGTCGCCGCGATATTTCAGGATCGGGGCGCCGCCATCGCGATCGACCAGCTTCTGGAGCCAGACCTGGCTGACGCAGCCATTCACCTTGTTCTCGGCCGAATGCTCGGATTCGGGCATCGGTTCCAGGGTGCGGCCGAGCTCGATGACGTACCGGTAGCGGTCGTCCCACTCGTCCAGAAGCTCGAAATTGTCCCTGATTTCGTCGATCGTCGTCATGCTGGCCCAATGTTCCCGTTCAGGCCAATATAAGGATGCGAGGAGGCGAAATCGATAGGGTTTGGGCGCTAATTCGCCGGCGCCACCGCAGGACCGCGCCATTCCAGCGCGAGGTCGTCCTGGCTCAGGGTGTCGCGCGGCGCCTCGCCCGAGGCGGCATCGCCTTCGCCGGCCAGCGCGATCGAGCCGGTATGATCGGGCGCCTTCTTGTCGGTCTTCTCGAGCTGCTCTTTCTTGTCGTTGATGATCTGGTAGATCTTCTTCGCGCCGTCCTGTGCGCGCTGGCCGATGATGGTCGCGGCCTGGCCGCCGACCTCGCAGGCCGCCGGCTGGCGCTTGCAGAACTGGGTCACGTCGGAGACGGCCGCGGTCGCAGCTTGCACCGCATCGGCGGCGCCGATCTGCGGCAGCTTTTCCGATTCGGGCGTCTTGTCCCGCGGCAGGAGCACCAGCACCAGCCCGAGCCAGAATGTGATGCGGAGCAGAAAGCGCATCTTATCGACCTGTATGTTAGATCCCGCCGCGGCGATGCCCGCGAGGCGCTGGACCTAGCAACTCTCGATAAATCGCAAGTGATTGCCTTCCGCTTAATTCGCGGAAAATCTACGCAAGAATCTTCCCGAACCGCCACGTCGTAAATTTTCGATTGACGCCGGAGCCCCGTGATTCCAGTGGCGCCGCTTGTCCACCAATTCGAAACCATGCGGGGACTGGTGAAACCCTGTGTTCACCATCCCCGATGATGACGCGGTCAAATCGCTTAAAAATCTCCGCGATGCCACAGTGTCCGGCGGCGGGCCGCATTGCCTTAGCACTCGTTTAAGGTCGCTCTGACACGGTGGCTCAACGATAAGGAGGCGTTCCGGCGCGTCTTCTCGACGAGTGGGCCGAAGCGCGAGACCCGTGACAGTTTTGAGTATCATCCGCGATTGTCTCGATGCACTGCTGCATCCCTCCGCGCGTTACGACGCGCTGACGCGAGCGCGCCATCGTGCCTTCATGGCGCCGCGGCTGCTCGGCAGCCTGGCCGCGTTTGCCGCATTCCCGGTCTATCTCGCCACGCGCGGCGCGCCGAGCGCGATCGAGGTCGCCGCCTTCGCATGGCTGATCGCCCCCATTCTCCTGTCATGGTTCCTGTCGCGCACCGGCCGCTATGAAGGCGCCCACGTGCTGTCGTCGCTGGCGCTCGCCGGCCTGATCATGGCGGTTGCCGGCAGCACCGGCGGCATCGAATCATTTGCCGCGATCTGGCTGGTCGTGGTTCCCCTGGAAGCCGCGTTGTCGGCCTCGCGCCGCGTCGCGGCCTTCGCCTCCCTGCTTGCGCTGTCCTGCGCCGGCGTCCTGATCCTTGCCGGCCAGCTCGGCTGGCTGCCGGCCGGAGGCGCCAGCGCCGCAGAACGCGGCGTGCTGATGGCGTTCGGCGTCGCCTCGGCGACGCTCTATGCCGCGGGCCTCGCCTTCGGCGCGGAATCGCTCGCGCGCACCAGCGTTGCGCTGCTGTTGCGCGAGGAAGAGCGCTATCGCCTGCTGGCGCGCAACATGAGCGACGTCATCTCGCGGCATCGTCGCAACGGCGCGGTGCAGTTCATCTCGCCGGCGGTGGAAGCCATGCTCGGCATGCCTGTCGCGCAGCTGCTCGGCCACGGCCTGTTCGACCGCGTCCATGTCGCCGATCGTCCGGCCTATCTCACCGCGCTCTCCGATGCCGCCCGCGGCGACGTGCGCAGCGTCGAGTTCCGGCTGCGGCGGGAGCCGGCCGGATCGGAGCGTGGCCAGGTCGATTTCATCTGGGTCGAGATGCGCTGCCGGCCGCTCGACCAGGATATCGGCCGCCAGGATATTGACGGTGACGCTACGCGCGAAGCGGAAGTCGTCGGCGTGATGCGCGACGTCACCGATCGCAAGCTCGCGGAGCAGGCACTCGATCAGGCGCGCAGCGCCGCGGAAGCGGCCGATGCCGCCAAGACGCGTTTCCTCGCCACCATGAGCCACGAGCTGCGCACGCCGCTCAACGCCATCATCGGCTTCTCCGAGATGATCGCGCAGGAGCAGACCCTGATGCTGGGTGCGGCCCAGCGCAAGGAATATGCCCAGCTCATCAACGATTCCGGCCAGCATCTGCTGTCGGTCGTCAACGGCATCCTCGACATGTCCAAGATGGAATCGGGCAATTTCGAGATCGCGTCTGAACCGTTCGCGCCGCGCGCATCTCTGATGCATTGCTGCAATCTGCTGGCGCTGAAGGCGCGGGAGAACGGCATCGACCTCATCACCGATGCGCCGCAGGACCTGCCCGTCATGACCGGCGATCCGCGCGCCTTCAAGCAGATCGTGCTCAATCTCGTCGCCAACGCCATCAAGTTCACCGAGCGCGGCGGTCAGGTCACCGTATCGGCCGCTGTGTCCGGCTCGCAGCTCGCGCTGCGCATCAGCGACACCGGTGTCGGCATTGCGGCGGATGATCTCAAGCGCATCGGCGCGCCGTTCTTCCAGGCCGGAAAAACCTATCAGCGCCGTCACGAAGGCACGGGTCTCGGGCTTTCGATCGTGAAGAGTCTGGTGGCGTTGCATCTCGGCGAATTGACTGTACAAAGCAGGCTCGGCGAGGGCACCTCCGTCACCGTCAGATTGCCGCTCGTCTACACGCCGCCGCAGGCCAAGACGTCCGATAGAATGGTGGCCGAGAGCAAGATCGCGACACTGACACCGGTGCCGCGCCAGGAGCTTCAGGACCAATCTCACGACCAACCCGCTCTGGTGAAGAAAAGTGCCTAAGAAGTCTGCCAAGGACGATGCCGCTCCGCGCCGCCGTGGCGCCAAGGCCGCAGTCATTGATGTCGAGACCGAGCGCAATCTTGCGATGCGCATCCTGCTGCATAGTCCCAAGGATACGCTGGCCGGTCTCGTTGCCGTCGCCGCAGTCAGCGCGATCGTTGCCAACGCGCTGTTCCTTCAGACCGGCCGGCATCCGGCGCCGATGTTCGGCACCGTGATCAATCTTCCCGCGCCGTCGGCCGTGCCACTGTCGAACCCGTTGCCGCGTCCGCGTCCCGTCGGTGCCGATACCTCGCCGCTGGAGCCGAGAGCGACGGAGTTCCGCGCCGAGCCCAAACCTGCCGAGCGCGCCGCCGAGAAGCCACCCGAAAAGCCCGTCGAGGCGACGGCATCGACGCCGCGCGCGGGCGATCCGATGACCAATCTGGTCAAGCAAACGACGTCGGCGCCGCCTTCCGTCGCGATCGCGCGTCCGCCGGCGCCTATTCCCGTGGCGCAGAGCCCGGCCGCGCGGCGTATCGCCG
Source organism: Bradyrhizobium sp. Mp27 (assembly GCF_029953005.1). Taxonomy (NCBI): domain Bacteria; kingdom Pseudomonadati; phylum Pseudomonadota; class Alphaproteobacteria; order Hyphomicrobiales; family Nitrobacteraceae; genus Bradyrhizobium; species Bradyrhizobium sp. Mp27. The sequence continues at coordinate 76,430 of NZ_JASAUS010000012.1, forward strand.
GCGTGCAGCGCGCGCTGTCCGAATACGGCTATGGCAATTTGAAGATCACGGGCACGATGGGCGCGGAGACGCAGTCCGCGATCCAGAAATTCGAGCGCGAGCACAAGATGCAGGTGACGGGTCAGGTGTCAGACCGCCTGCTGCGTGAGCTCGCGGCCGCGATCGGCCATCCGGTCGAATAGGCGTCATTGTTGCGCGCAGGCTGGTGCTGATTGCAGCGCTGGCCTATCGTGCTCTTCATGCGTTTGAAATCAAACATCTGGGTTTCCGCTTACCTGCGCCGGTGCCAGACCGAGGGCGTGTTCGGGGCGGTGCGCCGTCGCGGTGCCGAGGAGGCGGGGGCGGTATTCGTGAAGGTGTCGCTGCTCGACGGCAATGCGATGCTGTACGCGCCGGCGCCGCAGACCGTCTATGACGACGGCCGCCCGGTCGATCGCTTCTTCGTGCCGGTCGCGCAGCAGCCCTTGCCGGAGCACACCATCGAGGAGCGCCTCACCAAGGAAATCCGCTTCGATCCAGATGCCTGGATCGTCGAGACCGAGGACCGCGAAGGCCGTCACTTCCTCGAATTGGCGAAGACCTAGCGGTCCGATCCGTCGGTGCCCGTCCGCACCGCAGGCGCCGAGCCCGGCTGCACGCCCGGCCGGGTCTGGTTGGCGCCCGCACGCGCGCGCTGGCGTTCGCTGTCATGCAGCGACGACTGGTATTTTGCGCGCGTGACCGCGAGCGTCGAGCCGCGCCAGGCCGCCAGCATCACCAGCGCGGAGCGGTCGTTGAGCCGGTCGTAGAGCCGCGACAACCGGTACACCGCATCGACCGACGTGCCGATCTCCGGCTTGAAGAACAGGAGGATGCGCTGGAAGTTCGGGCTCGGCATGTCGAGCGCGCGCGCTGCGACCGCGAGCGCTTCGCCGCCGGCATCGTCGACGATCTGCGCCGCGACGCGCGAGGGCAGGATCAGGCTGTCGCCGAGCTCGTAGGTGAAATTCTCGACATCGTTGGCGATTGCCGCCATCTCCAGGATCTGGATCGCACGCTTGGCGCGCACGGTCGGAATCCGCGGCGCGGCCTTCAGCGGGGTCTGCGCCAGATTGTGCAGGACCAGCGCGCGCTGGGTCGCATCGGCGCGGAAGAACATGTCGTGGATCTCGGCCGCTTCCTTCGGCTGCATCGCCATGTTGGCGGCCATGCGCAACTCGGCGTCGGTCGGCGCGCGAGCTGGCGAAGCCGCCTGCGGGGAGCTGCGAATTTCGCGCGCGAGCGGAACCCTGCGGCCTTCCTGGGTCGCAACCAGCCCGAGTTTCTGCAGGACCGGGACGGGCGTCTGCGGATAGATCGCAAGCTTCGCCTTGACGGCCGCGCGCGTCGCATCGTCGACCTGGTCGATCAGCCGCGTCGCAAGCTCGATGAACTGGCGCTGCTCGTCGTCGCTGTGGGTGGGCGCCTGGACATAGAGGTCCGTCAGCACGCGCAGCAGCGTCGGGCGAACATCGACGCCTTCGCGACGGGAGAGGCTCATCAGCCCGTCGAATCCGGGAAACAGCGACTTGGTCATGGAGAGATACGCGACCTGGAAAAGATACTCGTCCGCGAGCCTAACGCAGGTTCCTTTAAAGGCTCGTTAAGGAAAACGAGGCGTGAAGTCGACACCATCATTTCAGGTGTTGTCGTCCCGCAACGGGACGCGGGAGGCCGCCCGTGAAGTTACGGTCCGGCAGGCGCGTTTACACCCCGTTAACCATGAACTGATCTTAATGAACGCACGTTGCACCAGCGCGCTCGGTCGCGCGGCAATTGATAGAGAGCTGATATGGGGACCATTATCGAATTTCCGGCCGGTCGCCGGGCAGGCTCGTCGGGGGATGCCACGCCGCGCACGGAAACGGGAACGATTCTGATCCTCCCCGTGATCCGCATCGAGCGCCAGCCGGAAGAGACCAGCGGCGATCGCGGGCCGGAGCAGGGCACAGCGCCGGGGCGCCGTCGTCGTCGCCGCTAGCATCCGGCTTCGCAATGCCGGATGCCATCCGCCAGATCCGCACCGTCGTAACGGCCGTCCTGCTCGCACTCGTCGGTGCGACGCTCGGCGCGTGCAGCGGCGGCGATTTCGGCCGCACCCGCGCTGACATGCGCAGCGACGACATGCATCGCTGGCTCGGGGCCGAGGCCACCGGCAGCGTCGGCCTGAAGTCGTCCCAATTCCAGCTCACCGACGCGGAGCGCCAGCTTCGCGATCTCGCCTATCCCATGATCGAGCCGCCGCTGTCGCGGCCGGCCTGGAAGAGCGTATTCGGCGACTACAAGGCGCTGCCGTCGCCCTGGCAGCAGAAGGTCGTGTTCGACCGCACCATGTATGGGCGCACGCTGATCGACGAGCCGCATCGCTCGCATTCCTCGCGCTATGCGCAGCTGATCGAGGACGTGCGCAACGACATCACCCGTTTCGAGCCGTTCTTCGGCTCCGCGATCCGCGTCATCGATCTCGACAGGAAGCGCGATGCCAGCATGGCGCGGGTCTCCGAGCTCTCGCCAAGGGAGAGGGACGATGCGGTCGCGCGCATGCAGGAGAACTCGCTGATCATCCAGTGGGTGCAGCAGTGCCTCGAGCAGCGCGTCTCGTCCTATCGCTGGGCGCTGGAGCGTCTGGTGATCCAGGCGCCCGACGGCATGGCCGCCGATGCCGACCGCCTGATCGGCGAGCTCGCAGCTCAGACCGCCAATCCGCCGGTTGCGGCCCAGCCGCCCTACGGGCGCGCCGTGGTCACGAAGGGCTAGGACTTCCTGCGCTTGTTACGCCGTGGGCCGATCTGATCCGGCTTTTGCCGCTGCTTCTGGAGCTTCCCGACAAACTCCTTCAGCGCATCCGCCAGCGGCTCTGAGGCGCGGTAGGCGAGGCCGACCTCGCGTTTGACCCTGACCTCGATCTCGCGTACCGCGACATCAGGATTGCCGCGCGCCACGCCTTCCGGGACGATGGCAATGCCGACGCCGGCCGCGACCAGCGCCATCGCCCAATCCTCCGATTGCGCGATCGCCGCGGTCTGCCTTCGTTGTGAGCTCCGACCGAAGAATTCGCTTTGCTCGCAATGGCAGCGGTCGATCAGGGGGACGCCGGCGAGATCGGCGGTCCGCAGCTTTTCCTTCAGCGTCAGCGGATGCGAGGGCGGAAGTGCCGCGACATAGCGCTCACTCCACAGCGTGACGAAATGCTCGTCGGCGCGGAGCATGCTCTTCGAGATGATGCGCGCATCGGCGCGCTCGTCGCTGCCGACGAGGCGGAGCGCGACGTCGGTGCGTGACGTCAGCGGCTTCAGCAGCGCGATCGTTCGGGGTATGTCGAGCGTGCGCATCAGTCCGAGCGTGACGGTGGTCTTCGTATTCGGCTTCCTGAACAGGCTGCGTGCGGCGTCCGCATCGTCGATGATGCGGCGGGCCAGCGCATGAAACTGCTCGGCTGAGGCGGTCGGCGCGACGCCCTTCTTGTGCCGGATGAACAGCGTGGTGCCGAGCTCGGTCTCCAGATGGGTGATCGCGGTCGAGATCGACGGCTGCGACACGAAGCATACGCGCGCCGCTGCGGTCAGGTTGCGCTCGCGGTACACGGCGGCGAAGTAGCGAAGCTCGCGGATGTCCATAGGATAAGCCTAGAGATAATATCAATATTCAATATTTTACCTATAGATGGCCCGGTGGCAAGAACGCCCTGCTCGCAACAGCAGGAACGCGCCATGAAGATCCACCACCTCAACACCGGCACGATGTGCCCCATGGGCCGCCGCCTTGTGAACGGCACTGGCGGCCTGTTCCAGCGCGCCCGCCTGGTCTGCCATTGCCTGCTGGTCGAGACGAAGGACGGACTCGCTCTGGTCGACACCGGCATCGGTCTCGGCGATATCGCAACACCCGATCGGCTGGGTGGCCGATGGCTGCGCCAGACCGCGCCGAGGCTGGATCCGGCGGAGACGGCGGTCGAGCAGGTGAAGGCGCTCGGCTACTCACCCGGCGATGTGCGCCACGTGCTGCTGACGCATCTCGACCGCGACCACGCCGGCGGCGTGCCGGACTTTCCCCATGCCGCGATCCACGTCCATCGCGCCGAATACGACATGGCGGTGCTACGCAAGCCCGCGCCGCCCGAAGGGCGCTATGTCACGGGGCAGTGGAGCCATGGGCCGGGCTGGGCATTCTATGGCGAGGCCGGCGAGGACTGGTTCGGCTTCAAGGGCGTGCGCGCGCTCGGCGACAAGGAAGCCGACATCCTGATGATCCCGCTCGCCGGTCACACGCTCGGCCATTGCGGCATCGCGGTGCGATCAGCTGACAGATGGCTGCTGCATGCCGGCGACAGCTATTTCCACCACGCCCAGCTCGACCCGTCGCCGCGCGTGCCGTTGATGCTGGGTTATTTCCAGCGCCGCGGCGACATGGATCGCAAGATGCGGATCGCCAACCAGGCGCGACTGCGAGCGCTGAAGCTCAACCACGGCGACCGCGTGAACATCGTCAACAGCCACGATCCCCACGACTACGAGAACTGCCGATGCGAAGGGCATCAGCTGTCATGAGGGCCGGTGCTCTCTAACAGATGGGCCCAAGTCCTGACAATTCGTGCTAAGGATGTCGCTTGGACGCCGGTAAGAACCAACAACATGATTTGTGAACAGTCTCGCGATCGGTTGGCTCTGGCGCTTCGGCGCTACGTGGCCGGACATATCAGTAACGACGATTTGGACGGCACCAAGGTCGATTGGCGGGATCGCGGCGCAGTTGCGGTCCAGCAGATGGCATGGAGCCTCTACGACGATACCAAGCACCACTATGCAACAGGCAGGCACGCGATAAACAGCGACGGCAAGCGGATTGTCGCAAGGTTGATCGTGTTTTTGCATAGTGACAGGGAGTATCTATGGCCCGACTATTCTTTCATTCAAATCATCAATTGGCCCCTCAACTTGTTGACCCTTGGCTGGTGGGAGCGCTGCAAGAACGTTCGTCGCCAGGAATTTGAGCAAGCAGGGGACTTCGCTGCATGGCCGTTCATAGCGATGACTGACCTTGATGAGGAAGCTCAAAAACCACGATACTTGTCAGGGCGCCGTCGGCACTGACTTCCGCTATGGGGCACAAAGGGGCATCTTGGCCCTGTCCGATCTTGGCGCGAGCGCGCCTCAGCCGAATGACGCTCGCCAGGAACTGTTATCTCCGGGAAGCAGTCCCTTGCGCCAGCAGAAGCCGATGCTTCACCGTTCGGGCGATTGCCGCCGGTGCGTCGTCGGGGATCGCGAAGCATGAGCTCGCGTTGATTTCGCACAGGACGTATGTGTCGGTGCCGGCGGCGTCGCGGGGCCCGTACAGGAAGTCGGCGTCCCCGATCACCGGCAGCGACGGTTCGTCGATGCCGAGCGTGTCCATCAGCTGCGGCGTCCATTCGTCCTCCATCGCTCTTCGGAGCGCCTGGAATTGCGAAGCATCGGGTCCGTGCATGATCCGTGGGCCCGGCTGCGCCTCGGGTGCGTCGGGGCCTTCCGGCGGCGGCGGGATCAGGGCCTTGATCAATTGATGCCCGAAGCCCGCGACCTTGGCGCCGCTCATGTAGCAGCGGATCATGCCGTCGGGCAGACGGGGTTGGAACGCCTGGTCGATGATGCAGCCGCCCCATCCGAAATACGGTTCGCAGCGGGCGAGGAGGGCATCGAGCGGCATGTCCTCGGGCAGACTGCCGCGTTGGGCATGCAGCACGCGAACCATGGCGTTCGCGTTGGGCAGCGCCTCCACCTTCCACACCCCCTGGCCGCCATTGCCGCGATTTTGCTTGAGCACGCGCGGACCGTTCGCCTGAAGGCGCGCGGGAAATTCGGCGCGGAAGCTTGCGGCGGTGTCATAGCGATGCGTGTCGGCTCCCCAGCCGAGATGACGCGTTCGGTGGAGCACGTCCTTGACGCCCATCTTCAGGATCACGTCGGGATGTGCGCTCACCCATGGCCCTTGCGCCGCAACGTCGCGAAGCAGCGGGTCGAGGGCCTCGCGCGTCTTGCCCTGATGGATCGGATCGACCCAGACGAGCACGCCATCGACGGCGAGCAGTTGATCGCGGACGGCGTCGGCGAAGATCTCGTCGTAGATCACCGGGCGGGCGTCGATGCCGACCGCGGCGAGTGCTTCGAAAACGCGGACGAAGCGGCTGTTTTGTGCCGTCGTGTCCCGGCGCGCCGCAGCGTCGCCGCGGGAAAGGATGGCAACGGTATGGCGGAGAGGAGGGTGGCGTTCGGTATCCATGCGCAAGCTCCACGAATGGCGTGCTGCGCAGAGCTTGGACCGAGGTCTCACGGGGAGTCTGCTTCGTCCCCACACCGATCAATCTACGTGAAATCGTCCGGCCGTTGCAAGATGGCGATTGTGCGGTTCCGTCCAGACGGCGAACCCCTCGCGCTCGCTACTCCGGTGGCGGCGGATAGCGGTCGAATGTCGGCAGTTCGTGCGCGCGCTCCATCCACCGAAGGCGCTCTGCGACCTGGATGTGCATCGTCGCCGGTACGGCATCGGGATCGTCGTAGGTCGCGCTCTGGACGTCGATGACCCCGGGCAACATGTCGGCATTGACATAAAACAGGCCGGTTCCGCAGTCGCCGCAAAAGTGCCGCCGCGCATGTTCCGAGGAGCTGTAGACCTTGGGCTCGCCCTTGGTCACCTTGACGGCATCGTCCGCGTACATCGTCCAGCCGACGACGGGAGCGCCGGCGTGAAGCCTGCAATCGCGACAGTGACACAGCGCATGCACGATCGCTTCGCCCTCGACCTGATAGCGGATCGCGCCGCAATGACAGCCGCCGGTGATGGTGCTCATGCGTTCCTCCCGATGGAAGCGAGGTTTCGTTGATCGATAGCTCTCGAGACCCGCGGCTTCAACGGCGCAATCGATTTGCGATTGCGTCCTACTGTCGCGTGACAACTCCTGCCACGGCGCGGGCGAGGTGATCCGCGACTACCATTTGAACGAAGCCGCGATCTCGTAGCTGCGCGGCGCGCCGAGGATGATCTGGTCGGTGTAACCCGGATCGCCCCAGGCGGCGTAGAGCTTGTTGGTCAGGTTCCTCACACGAAAGCTGATCCGGGTCTGGTCGACGCCCGGGAAATAGGCTTTGGGGATGTCGACGAATGCGAACGCGTCGAAGATCGTGTAGGCGTCCATCGTGACCAGATTGTCCTGGAAGTTGAAGCGGTCGCCGACGTGACGGACGAGGCCGCCGATCTCCACCGGCAGCTTCGTGTCGAAGCGATAGGAGGCGCCGGCGTTGGCGATGAAGTTGGGAACGTTGGGCGGCGTCTTGCCCGAATAACATTGCCGTCCACATAGGTGAAGTCGATGAAGCGCGACTGCACGAAGGCGACGTTGCCCCATAGTTTCAGGCCGGCGACCGGATTGACCGCGGCAGCAATCTCGACGCCCTTGGAGGCCATCTTGCCGGCGACGTTGAAGAGGATGCCGCTTTCGGGGACGTAGACGTTCTTGCGCTCGATGTCGAAGGCCGAGAACGTGGCCTCCGCGCGCTTGTCGGCCGATAGCAGCTTCACGCCGGTCTCGTAGGTCCGCGACGTCGTGAGCAGCAGCGGCGTCGTGGGCCTGAGGATGAAGATGTTCGCCACCGTCGGGTCGGCTGCCGTCGCGTACTGGCTGTAAAGCATCACGCCGGGCGCGATGTCCCAGGTGTAGCCGATGCGTCCGGTGACCGGATTGAACGTCTTCGAGAAAGGATAGCTGGCTTTCAGGAGGCCATTCTCGTCGAAGCGGGTCCGCGACAGCTCGATATTCTCAAAACGGATGCCGCCGATCAGCGCGAAGGTCGAGGTCAGCTTGAGCCGGTCCTCGAACGACAGCGAGGCGGTGTCGAGATGGGTATAGATCTTCTCGTCGGCGCGCGGGCCATAGAACCCCCGATCCGGGTTGAGGAGGTCGACGTAGTCATTGAAGAACAGCGTGTCCTGCGAGACGTTGAACTGATTGCTGCTCGCCGCCACGGTGGCGACGAAGCGATTGTCCATTCCGCCGACGTTGGAATTGACGGTGAGGTCGGTGATGTTGCCGTAGAGCCGCTGCGCGTGATCCAGCGCCAGGCGCTCGCGGTAGATGCTCAGCGCGCCTGCGAAACTGCCTACGGTCTGGTCGAACGACGAGATCTCGTTGTTGAACCAGTGCCGGTGGGCGTCATAGCCATAGACTTGGCTCTTCAGCGAGATGTTGTTGGTGATGTCCCATTGAAAGCCGCTGCGCAGCCAGAGCTCGTTGGCGCCGCTGTGATTGTCGAGCACGTTGTAGTTCGTGGTCAGCGTGCGCGCGTCGATGGTGACCGGGACCGGCGTGCCGCCGCCGAGGTAATAGTTGCTCCAGAGGCCGGAGACGACGCCGTACGTCGGCACGATGCCCGGCGCGTTCGCCGGCACCAGCGGCGTTCCCCAGTAGAACCGGTCGTTGTCCTGCCTGTATTCGACCGCGCCCCAGATCTTCAGGTTCTCGTTGACGCGATAGTTCAGCCGGCCCGAGACGTTGCTGAGCTTCGAATAGGTGTCGTCGATAAAGCCCTTGTTGTTGAAATGGCTGATGTCGAAGCGGTAGTCGAGGCCGTTGATCAGCGTGCTGCCGCCCGATCCGTAACCGGCGCGATAGCCGTTGAAGGAATCCCAGGAGGTGAAGGCGTCGTTGACGATTGGTCCGGTGTGCGGCACCTTGTTCACGTAGTCGATGGCGCCGCCGGTCGCACCGAGGCCCGCCACCAGCGAGTCCGGTCCCTTGATGATCTCGACCTGCTGGAGGCCAGCCACGTCCATGGGACGGCCGGTCATGGTCGACGGCCCGATCGGGATGCCGTTGTAGAGCGTGGAGATCTGGTCGCCGGAAAAGCCACGCATCGAGAAGATGGCGGGCGCGCCGGGCGCATCGCCGCCGGTGACGCCGACTGCAGCCTTGGCGACGTCGGTCGTGGTCCGGATGCCCAGTTCCTGCATCGTCCGCTGACTGATGACCTCGACGGTCGCCGGCATCTCGCGCGCGATGATGCCGAGCCGGGAGCCGACGTCGGTGACGGCTGCCGTGTTGAGCGGCGTCTGCACCGGGCCGCTCGGAGCTTGCGTGGCCGGAACGGAGACTGCAGGGGCGCCACGATTGCGTCCCGCGGAGCGCCGGGCCGCGCGCTGCTTCTGAGTGCCGGGGCTGACGGCAGGAGCCTGTCGCGGCGCAGGCGGCGACACGATCACCGGGCCGACCTCCCGGGAGCGGTTGTCCTGCGCCGCGCTTTGCGCGAGCGCCGCGGACGACAGCGACACCGACGAGAGCAGAGTAATCAGGAAAGCACGCGATAACGCCGGCCTTGCGCCAGCACGGAAATGAAGATTTTGCACGACAACGCTCTGCGGCGACGCAAACAAACCGTCACCGCGGTTGCCTTAGTCATCCACCTTCGCCCCAGGCGGCGGATGCACCGGCTACTTGTCCGACATCAGGGCACCCCGCCCAATGCGTTCGCGCGTGACCATGGCTGGCAGCAGGTTTCCTGGCTCGCGGGTCATCGCCTTCGACCACCTTCCCAGAGGCCCAAGCGGGGCTCCAGTGGTTCGTTTGGTCGTCGGCTATCCGCCTACAGTTGCGGGGGCAGCCGCGGAATTGCCCACTAAGGTGGACGCACCGCATTCCCTTGAAGAGTCCTTGCGGACACTACCGATCACGAAACTGGCATCAGGGGATGAGCGCGTCAACATCCGCGCGGGCTGCTGGACGGGCCGGTCGGTCGATGGTGGCCTTATGTTGCTGTTTTGCACGATAGTCCGAAGGGCTGCGTCGAAACGTCCAACCCGGCCTCCGGACGAGCCTGGGTAACGAACGCTTGACCACGATCAATGACTGCCTTTGGTGTCCGAATATGCTACTGAGGCCATGTTCCGGCCCGACAAGGTAAGTCGATATTGATGCAGTTCGTCCGTACCATCCTGGCAGTCGCCATCGCCATCTCCCTGGCGATGCTGCCGGTTGGCGCGTCCGCGGCGAACCTCGCAATGTCGTCGGATGATATGGCGACGACCATGCACATGAGCGGCGACGCCGACATGTCGATGGACGATTGTTGTCCCGACATGAAGGGAACGGGCTCCCATAGCGGCGGCTACAAGTGCGGGATGGGCTTCTGCTGCGTCGGTGGGATCATCGCGCTCGGTGATGTCAGGCCCGCGGCGTTCGAACGTCTCGCCGTCATGGCCAGCACGATGGCTATCCCCCCGGATCAGGTCGTTTCCTCCCGCGGCGGCAGTCCTCCTTTCCGACCTCCTCGAATCTGATCTCGCAAAGCCCGAGACGCGAGCGGCATGCCTGCTCGCGACGACGACTGACGTGCGCGCTTCACGCGCCACGGCGAAAGATCAATTCATGAGGACAGGACAATGCTTTCCAAGATCAGCACCGCGGCTCTCGCCGCCACCCTTTCGCTTGCCGCTTCCGCCGCGACGGCGGGCGCGGGCGACTACGCCTTCGAGCCCGTCAATCCGGAGATGAAGAAGGGCGAAGACGTCACGCTCGCCGTTCGCCTGACGAACAAGCAGACCGGCAAGCCGATACCGGACGCGGTCATCTTCAAGACCCGCCTCGACATGGCCCCGGACGGGATGGCCGAGATGGAATCGGCGGTCGCGCCGCTGCCGTCCAGGGAGCCGGGTGTGTACGCCTTCAAGACGGACCTGCCGATGGCTGGCCGCTACCAGATGACGCTGTCCGTGAAGGTGCAGGGCGAACCGGAGACCGTCACCGGCAAGGTGATCGTCACGGCGGTCAAGTGAGCGTTCGGGCGCTGCCCGGCGGCGCCCGACATTCCCCTTTTTCCTTCACACGGACGCGCGCTCCCGGGCGCGCGGATACACGACATGAAAACGCTGCGTCTCCTGACGGCACTTGCGCTGGGCGGCGGCCTGGTCCTGGCCGGCTACTACTGGCATTCGAACGGTGCGGGCTGGCTCGCTGAGGCCGACATATCATCGGCTGCGGCTGCCGCGGAGCGAAGTCCGCTCTACTACCGCGATCCAAGCGGTGCGCCGCTCTGGTCTGCGGGTCCGAAGAAGGACGACCGCGGGCGGGACTATCTGCCGGTCTACGACGACGGAGCGGCCGTCACGCCGGCGCCGCCGAAGGCGCAGGCGGCTTCGCCGCGAAAAATCCTCTACTACCGCAATCCCATGGGGCTGCCCGATACCTCGCCCGTCCCGAAGAAGGATCCGATGGGGATGGACTATGTCGCCGTTTACGAAGGCGACGACACCGACGACGGCACGGTGAAGCTGTCGCCCGGCAAGATCCAGCGCGCGGGCGTGAAGTCCGAGCCCGTCGCACGGCGCTCGATCCGGGTCTCGGTGAAGGCGCCCGGCACGATCCAGCTCGATGAACGCCGCGTGTCGGTGATCGCGATGCGCGCCGAAAGCTTCGTGCAGAAGGTCGCCGACGTGACGACCGGGACGCGCGTGAAGGCCGGCCAGCCGCTGATGGAAATCTACAGTTCGGCGGTGGCGTCCGCGGCGGCGGAATATCTCGCGACGATCACCTCCAAGACGGTCGGCGGTGTCGAGATGTACGGCCGCGGCTCGCGACAGCGGCTGGTCAATCTCGACGTTCCCGAGTCCGTCATCGCGGAGATGGACAAGACGCACACCGCGCCCGTGGCCATACGCTGGTCTGCACCGCGCGACGGGGTCGTGCTCGAACGCAACGCGATCGAAGGTATGCGGGCCAATCCCGGCGACGTCCTGTTCCGGATCGCGGACACCTCGGTCGTCTGGGCGCTGGTCGACGTGGCCGAGCGCGATCTCGGCAACATCGCGGTGGGCCAGTCGGTCGCGGTGCGCGCGCGCAGTTTCCCCGGCCGAACCTTCACCGGGACAATCGCCGTCGTCTATCCGCAGGTGAACCGCGACACGCGCACCGTTCGCATCAGGATCGAGCTCGCCAATCCGGACGCGGTGCTACTGCCCGACATGTACGTCGATGCCGACATCGACACGGCCGATGCCGCGCCCGTCCTGGCGATACAGGACAGCGCGGTGCTCGACACCGGCATCCGGCAGGCCGTCCTCGTCGACAAGGGGGAAGGGCGCTTCGAACCGCGGGAAGTCAAGCTCGGCCGTCGCGGCGGCGGTTATGTCGAGGTGCGCCATGGTCTCGCGGACGGCGAGGCGGTGGTAACCTCCGCCAACTTCCTGATCGATGCGGAAAGCAACCTGAAGGCGGCGCTGAAGGGGTTTGGCGAGGCGGCGTCCCAGGCCACCGACGCCGGCCCTGGCAATGCAACGGGAGATCATAAATGATCGCCCGCATCATCGCCTGGTCGGCGCGCAATCTGCTGCTCGTGCTGTTCGGGACCGGCTTCGCGGCCGCCGCCGGCCTCTATGCCCTGATTCACCTTCCGCTGGATGCGATCCCGGACCTCTCGGATACGCAGGTCATCGTCTACACCGAGTATCCCGGCCAGGCGCCGCAGGTGATCGAGGATCAGGTCACCTATCCGCTGACGACGGCGATGCTCACCGTGCCGAAATCGAAGGTCGTCCGTGGCTTCTCGTTCTTCGGCGTTTCCTTCGTCTACGTGATCTTCGAGGACGGCACCGACATCTATTGGGCGCGGTCGCGCGTCATGGAATTCCTGAACAGCGCGGCGTCCAGGCTTCCCGCCGGCGTCACCCCAACCATCGGGCCCGACGCGACCGGCGTCGGCTGGGTCTACCAATACGCCGTCGTATCGAAGGAATTGAACCTGGCGGACACGCGCACGATCCAGGACTGGAATCTGAAGTTCGCGCTGGCCAAGGCCGAAGGTGTCGCCGAGGTCGCCAGCGTCGGCGGCTTCGTCAAGCAGTACAACGTGGTCCTCGACCCGCAGCGGATGCGCGACCGCGGCATCAGCATGCAGAAAATACGTGAGGCGATCCGCGCCAGCAACGCCGACGTCGGCGGCCGCACCGTCGAGCTCTCCGAGTTCGAATACGTCATCCGCGGCAAGGGCTACATCAAGAGCATCAACGATCTCGGCAACATCGTGCTGAAGACGAGCAACGGCACGCCGGTGCTGTTGCGGGACGTCGCCAACGTCGAGCTCGGGCCAGACGAGCGGCGCGGCATCGCCGAATTGAATGGTGAGGGCGAGGTCGCAAGCGGCATTGTGCTGCAGCGGTTCGGCGTCAACGCCCTCGACGTCATCGAAAACGTCAAGAAGCGCTTCAGGGAGATCGCGAGCAGTCTGCCGAAATCGGTCGAGATCGTGCCGGTCTACGACCGGTCGAACCTGATCTACGCGGCCATCGATACCCTCAAGCATACGCTGTTCGAGGAGAGCATCGTCGTCGGGCTCGTCTGCATCGTGTTCCTGCTGCATGTCCGCAGCGCACTCGTCGCGATCCTGATGTTGCCGGTCGGCGTGTTGATGGCGTTTGGCGCCATGAAGCTGCTCGGGCTGGGATCGAACATCATGAGCCTCGGCGGCATCGCGATTGCCATCGGCGCCATGGTGGACGCCGCCATCGTCATGATCGAGAACGCACACAAGCACCTCGAACGGGCGAGGCCCGATCAGTCGCGCGTGCAGGTTCTGATCGACGCGGCATCCGAGGTCGGCCCCGCGCTCTTCTTCAGCCTGTTGATCATCACCGTGTCGTTCATGCCGATCTTCACGCTGGAATCGCAGGAGGGCCGATTGTTCAGCCCGCTGGCGTTCACGAAAACCTTCTCCATGGCCGCCGCGGCCTTGCTGTCCGTCACCCTGGTGCCGGCGCTGATGGTGATCTTCGTCCGCGGCAGGATCGTCCCGGAGAGCAGGAACGTCATCAACCGCTTCCTGATCTGGGTCTACCGTCCCGTGATCAAGGGGGTTCTGCGCGCGAAGACGCTGGTCATCCTGGCTTCGCTCGTCGTGCTTGCGGTGACGATCTGGCCGGCGCGCCAGCTCGGCACCGAGTTCATGCCGGCGCTGAATGAGGGAACGCTGCTCTACATGCCAACGACGCTGCCCGGCATTTCGGTCACCAAGGCGGCCGAGCTGATGCAGGTGCAGGACCGCATCATCAAGTCGTTCCCGGAGGTCGCTTCGGTCTATGGCAAGGCGGGACGAGCCGCCACTGCGACCGATCCCGCCCCGACCGAGATGTTTGAGACGATCGTCAACCTGAAGCCGAAGGAGCAGTGGCGCTCCGGCGTTACCGTCGACAGTCTCATCGCCGAGATGGACAAGGCGTTGCAGTTTCCAGGCGTCTCCAATGCCTGGACCATGCCGATCAAGGCGCGCATCGACATGCTCTCCACCGGAATCCGCACGCCGGTCGGCGTCAAGGTCATGGGCACGGACCTCGCCGAGATCGATCGGCTCGCGAAGCAGATCGAACGCGTCATCAAGACCGTGCCCGGCACGTCGTCTGCCTACGCCGAGCGCGGCATCGGCGGCTATTATCTCGAGATCGTTCCCGACCGTGAGGCGCTCGCCCGTTACGGCATCCTGATCCAGGACGTCCAGGACACCATCGCGGCCGCGCTCGGCGGTCAGACGGTCACGACGACCGTGGAGGGCCGGCAGCGGTTCACGGTGAACATGCGCTATCCGCGCGACCTTCGCGACAACCCCAAGGCCATCGCCAGCGATATCCTGGTGCCAATGCCGTCGGGCGGCGCCGTGCCGCTCGGCGAGGTAGCGAAGGTCGAACCCGCGCGCGGGCCGACGTCGATCCGGACGGAGAACGGCCAGCTTGCGACCTACATCTATGTCGACATCCGGGATCGCGACATCGGAAGCTACGTCGCCGATGCACAACGCGCCGTGATGGAGAGCATCCGGTTTCCCGCCGGCACCTACGTCGTGTGGAGCGGCCAGTACGAGTATCTGCAGCGCGCCGCCGCCCGTCTGAAGATCGTCGTGCCCGTGACGCTCACGATCATCTTCCTGCTGCTGTACCTGAACTTCCGCGCGATGACCGAGACGCTGATCGTGATGCTGTCAATGCCGTTCGCGCTGGTCGGCGGCATCTGGATGATGTGGTGGCTCGGCTTCAATCTGTCCGTTGCCGTCGCGGTCGGCTTCATCGCGCTCGCAGGCGTCGCCGCCGAGACGGGTGTCGTCATGCTGATCTACCTCGATCACGCGCTGGCCGAGGTGAAGGCCAGGTGCCGCGCCGAGGGGAGGCCACTGACGCGCCGGGATCTCCACGACGCCATCATGGTGGGCGCGGTTGAGCGCGTGCGGCCCAAGATGATGACGGTGGTTGCCATCATGGCCGGTCTGCTGCCGATCATGTGGAGCACCGGGGCCGGATCGGAGATCATGCAGCGCATTGCGGTGCCGATGATCGGCGGCATGACGTCGTCGACACTGCTGACGCTCGTCGTGATCCCCGCAATTTTCGGCTTGGTAAAGGGGCGGGGGCTTCCATCGGGCGAGCGATCGGCTCCTGCCGACGAATGGACCGCGCGCGCGTCGCAAGCCGCCGAATAGGCTGGGCGGAGGTCGTCTTCATGGCGACCGCCGCTCCGACGTGAAAAAGCCCGCGGCGGATTCCGACCGAGGAGCGTTAGGGGCGGTGAGTTGCCTGGCGCGCTTCGACCACCTCGCCGTCCTCCTTTACGAACCGGCCGACCGGATTGTCGAGGAGGTCGACGACGGCTTCGGAAGGGCGGCACAAGCGCGTGCCCTTCGAGGTCACGACGATCGGGCGGTTGATGAGAATGGGATGCGCGAGCATCTGGTCGATCAACTGGTCGTCGGTCCATTTGGGGTCGGCGAGGCCGAGCTCCTTGTACGGCGTGCCCTTCTCGCGCAGCAATGCGCGAACCGGAATGCCCATCGCTGCAATCAGCTGCTTGAGCGTCTCGCGCGATGGCGGGGTCTTGAGATATTCGATGACAGTGGGCTCCGCGCCGCTCTGCCGGATCATCGCAAGCGTGTTGCGCGAGGTGCCGCAATCGGGGTTGTGGTAGATCGTAACGTTCATCGGGTCGTCTCCGCAATCGGGATAGGGCCGCGCGACTTCGACTGTCCGAGCAGCCAGTTCATCAACAGCATGCCGGCGAATGCTCCGCAGAGCTCCGCAAGGATGAATCCGGGCAGGTCGGTCGGACGAATGCCCGAGAACGTGTTTGTCAGCGACCGCGCGATGGCCACCGCCGGATTTGCAAACGATGTGGAGGCCGTGAACCAATAGGCTGCCGTGATGTAAAGGCCCACCAGCCAGGGAACCGCGGTCCGCTGAAATCGGATGCCGGCCAGGATCGTCGCGACCAGACCGAAGGCGGCGACCGCTTCGGCGAACCATTGCGGCCCTCCCGTTCGAACCTTCGTCGAGAAATCGAGCAGGGGAAGTCCGAACATCAGATGCGCGGCCATCGTTCCCGCGATGCCGCCGGCGATCTGCGCGACCACGTAGAGCACGGCTTCGTTGACCGGAAGCTCGCGCTTGCCGGCGAAGACGAGGGTCACGGCGGGATTGAAATGCGCGCCGGAGATCGGACCGAGCACGGTGATCAGGACAACCAGAATGGCTCCGGTCGGCAGGGTATTGCACAGAAGCGCCAGCGCCACGTCCCTGGTCAGCGTCTCGGCCATGATGCCGGAGCCGACGACGGTGGCGACGAGAATGCCGGTGCCGAGCGCTTCGGCTGCGAGGCGCCGTGGAAGATCGAAATTGTCCATCAGCCGGCCTTCGGCGTTGAATGTGTTGCGCCCTCGGAGCGTCCGATCTCGGATTGAAAGCGGCCGACTCCGTCCTTGCGCAGGATCGACTCGGCGAGGATCGAGCGCGCCGAATTGCCGGTGCACAGGAACAAAACATTGTACATCTGGTCAGGCACGGCTTCGCTCCTTTCGTTTTGGCGGGCAGCAGGCTTGAAGGCTCTCGACGACCGGTTCGCAAACCTCCGGCCGGCCGCCGCAGCAATCCCGAAGCAGGAAAACCGCAACGTCCCTGAACTCCGCAAGGTTGGCGCGATAGACAATCGAACGACTGTGTCGCTCGGAGGTGACGAGGCGGGCACGCGTCAGGATCGAGAGATGAGCCGAAAGCGTATTCGGCGGGACTTCCAGCAGACGTGCGAGGTCGCCGGCCGCAAGGCCATCGGGCTCGTGTCGGACCAGCGTCCGGAAGGCCTCCAGACGGGTCGATTGTGACAGGGCGGCGAGCGCGAGGACGGCTTCTTCAGTTTCCATATATCCAGATTTATGGAATTATAAGATGCTCGTCAATCCGAAATCCGGAGAGCCCGTCTCGCGTCGGAAGGAGTTATTCGGCAACATTGGCTTGAGGGCATCGATTGGCGCGCATCGTAAATTACCGCATCGAGTGAAAATCATGGCGGGCTGGCGCCAACGGCGGCCACAGAAGCGCGCGAACGATGAGCGGAATACCAACCGCAAAAGGTATCAGCCAGTACATGAAATGAGGCAGGTCCTTCCAAAGCGGAAGCTGCTTTCCATTGTCCACGTAGAAAGCAACCAGCATCAGTATGTACGACAGGCCCATCCCCGCGATATGGAGCCTGACCCAATACCACCAGCGGCGCCGGAGCGCAGTGCGCCCGATCCAGGCGCAAGTGAATGACAACGCACCGAGAACGAACAAGTGATAGTTTTCGGCCCTGCGCATGAGCGACAGTAGCGTCGCGGACGCGAAGAGCGCCAGCAGGGACCAGAAATAGGTCGTTCCAAGCCTCGAATGACGCCCGCGACGCTTCTGACTCAACATCGCGATTGCGCCGATCGCAACGCACGCAAGGCCCAG
This sequence comes from Bradyrhizobium sp. Mp27, assembly GCF_029953005.1. Lineage (NCBI taxonomy): Bacteria > Pseudomonadati > Pseudomonadota > Alphaproteobacteria > Hyphomicrobiales > Nitrobacteraceae > Bradyrhizobium > Bradyrhizobium sp. Mp27. The sequence goes on from NZ_JASAUS010000012.1 coordinate 94,208, forward strand.
GGGGATATGCACCCCCAGGACCACCGCCAGAAAGAAGGGGTCGGTCGAAGGAATTTCGATGCCTGCCACGATGGTCGTTTCTCCGCCCGTCATGGCGTTACTCCCATCTTGCAATTCATCATCGATTCGGCCGACGAGGACGGTCGTTTGACGGCAAATGCTCCGGCGCCGCAGACAATGCAAAGCGCGCAGCAGGCGATCAGGACGGCTGTATAGCTTCCCGTCCAATCGACACTTGCCGCGAAAGGCAGAGGACCGAACGCCGCGCCGGCAATGCCGAACACGAACGACGCGCCCCTAATTGCGCCCAGATGGTCTCGGCCGAAATACTGCGCGTAGCCGGCGGCGTTGATAGCTTGCTGCGAACCGTACGCCCCTCCCAGGCTCAGCGCGTACAGCACACTGATGGCGACGCCGTTGCCAAACGCCGGAAGGGCCGTCGCCAGCGCAAGCATGAACATCGCAAGTGGAACCAGGTGCCGCGGTTCATAGCGATCCACCAGAAATCCGGTGCCGAGTGTCGCAACAGCCTGAACGCCGGCAAGAAGCGACAACAGTAGCAGTGCGTCGCTGTGTGCGATCCCGGCCGTCTGCATGATGGAGAAATGATTGAGCAAGAGCGCGGTGCCGATGGCATTGGTCAGAAAGCCTGCCGCACACAGCAGCCAGAATACGCCGGTACGGAGCGCTTGTTCGCGCGTAAACGAGGGCTCCTCCCGTGGATATTCTGCGGCCGTTAGCAGCCCGGCGTCCGTGCTGAGGCCGAATTTTTCCGGCCGATCGCGAAACAGCACGGCAGCAACCGGCAGAATGGTGAGTGCGACAAGCCCGGCAAGCGCGAGATAGGCGCCTCGCCAACCGTAGAGCGAGATGAGAGCATCGATGAGCTTCGGAAAGATCATGGAACCAGTCGCGAGCCCGAGGCTGGCCGCCGCAGCGGCAATCCCGCGCCGACGCACAAACCACAGATTGACGACCTGCTGACTGACGAGGCTAAGGCCGCCGATCGCCGCGCCACGCAACAGCGCGAATCCGACGAGCAGCATTATTGCGGATTGAACTGTCGCCATGAGGGCGCAGGCCAAGGCGAGGCCACCGGCGATGATGGTCGCCGTCAGGCGGGGTCCACGCCGGTCGATCCAGCGACCGATCAAAGGGGCCGGCAGAATTCCCGCAAGCGTTCCAACTGCATAAGCGATCGAGGCCGATGTGCGCGAGATGCCAAGATCGGCAGTGATGGGATCGAAGAAAACTGAAACGCCTGCCGTTTGGCCGGGCAGGGTCATGAACGAGCCGAAGGTGCCCGCGCCCAGGATGATCCAGCCATAATGGAGAGCCGACGTTCGGGGGCTCACCACCCGCACCTGATCAACTCGCCCGGCGCGTCGCCGTCGCCGGCACATCGCTCGCAAATCCCTCGCAGCAATGCTCGCGCAAGAACTCGATGACTCCGTCCATGCGATCATATTGAGCGCGGCAGATCACCGTGCGCCCGTTTTTCTCTTGAGCGACGAGGCCTGCCGTAACCAGCCCGCGCAGATGAAAGGCGAGCGTTGAGGCCGGTACGTCGAGACGGGTCTGGATATCGGTGATGTTAAGGCCGGGTGGCCCGGCCCGAACCAGAAGCCGATAAATGTCCAGGCGCGTCAAATTGCCTAATTCGGCCAGGCAACGTGCAGCGATTTTGCGGTTCATGGGTTCCCTCATACCGCAAACTCCTGAGAATTAAAACTATAATCCTAGTTTTATAGTTTTAATAGAAATCCAATTTACGAACTGGCCGCGGTTACGCTGAACGACTAGAATGCGTTGTGTCTCGCGATCGAGGAAAGCCGGCGATGCAAACCCAATCGGTCATTACGTGTCCGGTCTGTCATCACGCGTCGGCCGAAACCATGCCGACTGACGCCTGTCAGTTCTTCTACGATTGCAAGGGATGCGGGACCCGGCTCAAGCCGACGAGCGGCGATTGCTGCGTCTTCTGTTCGTACGGATCGGTCCCTTGTCCGCCGATCCAGCAGAACGGAAAGTGCTGCTGAAGCAGCCCCGCCGGGGGTGGTCTCTCCCATATTTCCAATATTCTAGAAATACAGTTGACGGCGAGGGGGGATCGGCGCATCTTAGGGTCATGAAGATCGACGACGCAGCAGCACGCTTGGAAGCTCTGGGTAACCGGACCCGGCTTCAGATCTATCGGGCCCTGGTCCGGGCTGGACAGCCGGGCATGCCCGTCGGTCGCTTGCAGGACAAGCTGAAGATCCCGGCATCGACGCTATCTCATCACATCAAGTCTCTGGTTGCGGTCGGGCTCATTAGTCAGGTCCGCGAATCCACGACCCTGGTCTGCCACGCGAACTACGACGGGATGCGGGGCCTGGTGGATTTCCTGGTGTCGGAGTGCTGTGCGGACGAAACCGAATGCAAGGATGCCAAGACGGCGGCCTGATTTTTTTGGCCGAATTATTCGATGATTCTAGAATAATGGGAGTAGCGAAATGAGCGGCGGAAAGACAGTCGCCATTATCGGGGCGGGGCCGGTCGGCCTGGCTGCGGCCGCGCACGTGCTCGAACGCGGCATGTCTCCCATTGTGCTCGAGGCCGGACCCGAAGCCGGACACGCCGTCCGCCAGTGGCAGCAGGTTCAGCTGTTCTCGCCGTGGGAGTACAATGTCGACAAGGCCGCCGCGCGCCTGCTTGCACCGACGGGATGGAATTCGCCGGACCCGCAATCCTATCCGACCGGCGGCGAACTGCTTGACCGATACCTGATGCCGCTCGCGACGCGAACGTCGCTACGTGATGTGATCCGGACCTCCAGCCGCGTCTCGGCCATCAGCCGCGTCGGCTTCGACAAGGCAAAGACCAGGGGGCGCGAGCAGGCGCCTTTTGAAATCCGCTACCAGAACGGCAAGGGGCCCGAGGTTCTGCGTGCAGATGCCGTGATCGATACCTCAGGCACATGGTTCTCCCCCAATCCGGCCGGCCGCAACGGTTTGCCGGCGATCGGTGAGTCCGCATGCGGCGACCGTGTCGCCTATGGCATGCCGGATGTCCGGGGTGTCGCTCGTTCCAGATATGCTGGCAAGACCGTTGCTGTCTTGGGCGCGGGTCATTCAGCGGTGGGCACGCTGATCGATCTCGTACATCTCGCCGACGAAGTGCCGGGTACGCAGCCTGTCTGGCTGTTGCGCGGCGCCGATCCCGCGAAGGCTTTTGGCGGCGGCCGTAACGATAAACTCGCGGCGCGCGGCGAACTTGGCAGTGCCTTCGCCGCACTTGTTGCCTCCGGGAAGATCAAGGTCGAAACCGAATTCGGCGTCACGCACCTCTCGGACTCCGAAGGTCGCCTCAAGATCGCGGCAGGGTCCTGTTGCGGTGGGCGAAGCGTGGTCGTGGACGAACTGATCGTGTCGACAGGTTTCCGTCCTGACTTCTCGTTCCTGTCCGAACTGCGTTTGCGGCTCGATCCCGCCATCGACGCACCGGTCGCTCTCGCACCGCTGATCGACCCCAACGAGCATAGCTGCGGGACGGTGCGTCCCCACGGCGCGCGCGAGCTCGCGCATGATGAAGCGGGTTTCTACATGGCGGGCATGAAGTCGTACGGCCGCGCTCCGACCTTCCTGATGATGACGGGTTATGAGCAGGTTCGCTCGATTGCGGCCGACATCGCTGGCGACAAGGAGGCGGCGGCGAGGGTGGAGCTTGTGCTGCCGGAGACCGGCGTCTGCACACGTGGCGGTGTCGAGGCCGCCGGGACCGCATCGGGATGTTGCGGCGGGCCGGCGAAGGAGGATTTGTCCGCCTGCTGTGCTGCCGACGAAACGGCCAAGAAGGCCGGCGCTTCGGGGTGTGGTTGTTCATGACGCAAGTTCCTGCGGGCCAAGCCCGAGGCCCGCTCGGCGTCGTCGCCGCGCTCGGCACCGCGCAAACGGTTGCATGGGCGTCGAGCTATTATCTCCCGGCCATCCTGGCTGCGCCGATTGCGCGCGATCTCGGTCTCGCGCCGACTTACGTGTTCGGCGCGCTGTCGGGAGCGCTCGTCATCTCTGGTCTGCTCGGCCCGCGCGTGGGGCATGCCATCGATACGTTTGGCGGGCGCAGCCTGCTTGCCATTTCGAACCTCGTGTTTGTGGCAGGCCTGCTCCTGCTGTCCGTGGCCCATGGCGTGACGGTGTTGATTGCGGCCTGGGCGTTGCTCGGGATCGGCATGGACATGGGCCTCTATGAGGCGGCCTTTGCGACGCTTGCGCGCATCTACGGTACCAATGCACGACGAACCATCACCGGCATCACGCTGATCGCCGGTTTCGCCAGCACGCTCGGCTGGCCCCTCACGACCTGGCTCGCGTCGGAGTACGGCTGGCGCGTCGCCTGCCAGGTATGGGCGGCGATCCATATCGCTGTTGCGTTACCGCTCAATCTCTCGCTGCCGCGCGCCGTTCCATTGGACCAGCAGGCTCGACCGAGGCCGGGTGCAATCCAGCAATCCGGACGCCAGAGCGAAGCCTTCGCGATGGTGCTGCTGGCTTACATGTTCGCGGCAGCAAGCTTCGTCAGTTCGGGCATCTCGGCCATTCAGAGCTGGCCCCGGTTGTTTGGACAGCGCCCCGCTGGATTTAAGTGGATTCCTGCCGGGTTATGCTGAACGCGGGGCTTTACGATTTTGTCGTTGCGTCGGGAGGGCGTAGCCCGACCAGAGCGACGACAAAATCGTCGGCGACGGTCATGCGGCCATTGCGGAGATAAACTTCTTCGTATTTGACCGTGCGCCAGAGCCGCTCGACAAACACGTTGTCGCGCCAGGCGCCCTTGCCGTCCATGCTGATGGCGATCTTCGCGTCCAGCAG